>NZ_JBHVJX010000008.1:0-257940 GCF_042798755.1 Streptomyces sp. NPDC057743 | reverse complement strand
TCCGAGTTTTACTCGGGGAGCGGGGCTTCTTTGCGTTGTATTTGAGTCTCGTTCCCGGGTTTGGCTTGGGGGCGGGGCTTTTTTGCGTTGTGGGGGTCAGGGGGTGGGGAGGGAGGCTGCGGTGAGGAGGAGGGTGGGGGTGGTGTGCCAGGTGCCGAAGAGGGTGGGGTGGTGGGGGAGTTGGAGGCGGGCGGTGAAGGTGTGGGTGGTGGGGGCGAAGGTGATTTCGGCGTCGTCGAAGTCGAGGGGGCGGGGGGAGAGGGGGGCGTAGGTCTTGTAGACCGACTCCTTGGCGCTGAAGAGGAGGCGGTCCCAGGCGATGTCGGGGTGGGTGGTGGTGAGGTGCTGGAGGTGGTGGTGTTCGGCGGGGGTGGTGATGCCCTCGCGGACGGCGGGGGGTAGAGGGGCGTGGGGTTCGGCGTCGATGCCGAGGTGGGGGAGGTCGGTGGTGCGGGTCACGGCGGCGGCGCGGTAGCCGGCGCAGTGGGTGATGCTGCCGGTGATGCCGGGGGGCCAGGCGGGGGCGCCGGTCGGGCCGGGGAGGAGCGGGGCCGGGGGGAGGCCCAGGCGGGCCAGGGCGCGGTGGGCGCACTGGCGGGCGGTGATGAACTCGCGGCGGCGCTTGTCGCCGGCGTAGGCGATCGCGCGTTCCTCCTCCGGGAAGAGGCCGGTGGGGGCGGTCGGCGGTGGGTCACCGAGGGCGTCCTCGCCTACGGCGTGCGGGGGGAGGACGTGCTCGATGAGCATCGGGTGCCTCAACTCCTCGGTGGGGGGCGGTAGTAGACGGTCCGTGGGCTGACGACTCTATGTGACGGGGGCGACAATGACGGCCGTTGTGAATCTAGGTCGCGTGACCTAATGTCTGGGGTGTGGACGATGACCTGCAGCTCGATGTGAATGGTCCGGTGCTCGTGGTCGGCGGTTATGGGACCGTCGGCGGCGAACTGACCCGGCTCGCCGCCCCCTCCTGGCCGTTGCTGCTGACCGGGCGCACGCCCGAGCGTGGGCGGGAGTTGGCCGATGAGGTCGGGGCGGAGGTGCGGCGCTGTGACCTCAGCGATCCGGAGCCGTTCTCGGCCAAGGTCCGGGCCGTGATCAGCACGGTGAACGACCCGGACGACCGGGTGTTGCTGGCCGCCCTGCGGGGCGGGGTGCCGTATGTGGACATCACGCGGTGGACGGCGCGGTTGCAGCGGGCCGTCGCGGTCGCCGCGGTCCATCCGCCGAAGGCGCCGGTGCTGCTGTCGTCGAGTTGGATGGGCGGCGTGAGCACGCTGGTCACCGCGGCGCTGGCGGCCGAGTTGGGCGGGGCGTCCGGGGTGCAGATCGCGATCCGGTACGACCTGAAGGACCGGGCCGGGACGGACTCGGTGGAGTTCATGGACCGGCTGGGGCTGGACTACGAGGTCGTGGAGAACGGCGAGCGGCGGTCGATCATGCCGTTGAGCGACGCCGGGTTCGTGGACATCGGCGGGTACCGGACGAAGGTGGCGCGGATCGACACGCCGGAGCAGTTCACGCTGCCGCTGGTGTTGGGGGTGGACACCGCCATCACGCGGATCGGGTTCAGCGCCAACTCGTCGACGTCGTCGCTGCTGGCGTTGAAGAAGACCGGGTTCTTCCGGTGGGGGCGGGGCGAGAAGTTCGAGAAGACCCGTCGGTCGATGCTGTACTCGCCGGGTGAGGGCGGCAGCGCGCTGCTGCGGATCGAGGTCCACGGGCGGGGCGGCGAGCGCCGTACCGCGGTGGTCAAGGACGCCGCGGGGCAGGCTCATCTCACCGCGCTGGGCGGGCTGTTGGGGCTGCGGCGGGTGCTGGGGACCGACGGGTTCGAGGCGCCGCGCGGGGTGGTGTTCCCGGAGATGACGCCGGCGCCGCAGGACGTGGTGTCCACGTTGGAGAAGGCCGGGGTCGAGGTCACGGTGTCATGAGCGAGGAGAGGGACGGCGGCAAGCCGCACTTGACCCGGCAGGGCAACCTGCGGCGGACGAGTCTGCTGGATGCCGCCGAGTCCGTGCTGGTCGCCAAGGGCAATGCGGATGCGTCGCTGCGGGCCATCGCCGGTGAGGCGGGGGTGCGGGTCGGGCATCTCCAGCACTACTTCCCGACCCGGGCGGATCTGATAAAGGCCGTGCTGGAGCGGGCGTTGGACCGTTCCGTGCAGCGGCTGGCGGAGACCACCGGGCTGCGGTTGGACCCGGCGGACCCCTCGATCATCGAGGTGACGGAGGGGGGCCGGGCGGACGCCGCCGAGGTGGTGGCGGTGGTGCTGGCCGAGCAGGAGGACCCGCAGCTGGTCCGGCTGTATGTCGAGGTGTGGGCGCTGGCGGCGCGGGACGAGGAGATCGCCGCGGTGGTCCGGGAGTTCTACCGGAGGTACGTCGCCCATGTGGAGGCGTTCGTGCAGCAGGGGCGGCCGGAGTGGTCGGCCGATCTCTGCCGGGCGCGGGCCGAGACGTTTGTGGCGTTGGTCGAGGGGGCGGCCCTGATGCGGTCGGGGATCGCCGGGAGCCGGTCGGGCGCGTTGGACGAGCAACTCGCGCGCCAGGCAGTGGGTTTGCTCCGGGACTGAGGAGTCGTTCCGGCGCGTGCAGTGCCGGCCGCCGGGCGTAAGGGTCCGGGGCCGGGTTTCTTCGGGGTCGGTCGGCCCAGGTCCGTTGCGGGATGCCGCCGGGCGGGGCCGACGCCCGTCAGTCATGGCAGTTCTAGGGGGAGTTCGTCATGTCCGAAGTCATCGATCTGGCCGAGCTGGCGGCCACGCCGGGTCTGGAGCGGGAGCTGGAGCGGCTCGCCGCGGACCACGAGATCATCCGTACCCGGCAGTTGAACCAGCAGGAGACCTGGACGGTGCTGGGGGCGGCGCTCACCCGGGAGCTGCTGAGCGATCCCCGGCTCTCCAACGACGTGCATGTGCACGCGCCGCACGGGGCGTTGGTGCCGGGGCTCCAGGTGATGCTGCTGGAGCAGGACGACCCGGCGCACGCCCGGTACCGGCGGCTGGTGAGCGCGGCGTTCGCGTCCAAGGCGGTGCGGCAGTTGGAGCCGCGCATCGTGGAGATCACCCGGCAGCTGTTGGAGAAGTTGGGCGACAGCGGGACGGCGGACTTCATCGACGCGTTCACCTACCCGATGCCGTTGGAGGTGATCTGCGATCTGCTGGGGGTGCCGGGCGAGGACCGGGACCCGTTCCGGAAGTGGGCGATGGACATCTCGGCGGCGCCGTCGCTGGAGGCGATGCAGGCGTCGGCGGGCGAGCTGTTCGGGTACTGCATCGGGCTGATCCGGGCGAAGCGGGAGCGGCCGACCCAGGACCTGCTGAGCGAGCTGATCGCGGCGCGGTTCGAGGACGGTGGGGCGCTGACGGACGAGGAGTTGTCGTCGTTCGCCGCGGTGCTGCTGATCGCGGGGCATGACACGGTGACGAACCTGCTGGCCAACGCGCTGCACGAGCTGCTGACGCACCCGGAGCAGTTGGCCGCGCTGCGCGCGGACCGGTCGCTGGTGGGCCCGGCGGTGGAGGAGGCGCTGCGGTTTCGCGGGTCGGCGATGACGACGGTGAACCGGGTGGCGCTGGAGGACTTCGAGGCCGGTGGGGTCACCATCCGCAAGGGCGAGCTGGTGCGGTTCCTGCTGAACGCGGCCAACCGGGACGTGGAGGTGCGGGCGGACGGCCACACCTTCGACATCGGGCGGGCCACCGCGCAGCACATGGCGTTCGGGATGGGGCCGCACTTCTGCCTGGGGCAGCGGCTGGCCCGCCAGGAGGCGACGATCGCGCTGAACGAGATCCTGGACCGGTTCCCGACGCTGGAGTTGGGGGTGCCGGCGGGGGAGGTCAGGTGGCTGGCCTCGGACGCGATCCGGGGGCTGGTGGAGCTGCCGCTGCGGTACGCGCGGGAGACGGTGTAGGGCTCAGTGTCCCCGCGGTCGGTGGTGCGCCGCCGGCCGCGGGGTGCGGCGGGTGGATGCCCGCCGGGCAACGGCTTGTTCGATAGGGGAGTTGGGGGAGGCAGGCATGCGGATCAAGGTCGATTTCGAGCTGTGTGACGGGCTGGGGCAGTGCGCGCTGGTGGCGCCCGAGGTCTTCGCGCTGGACGACGACGAGCAGTTGGTGGTCGCGGCGGACCCGGCGCCGGAGCTGGCGGGGAAGGTGGCGGCCGCGGCGCGGGCGTGTCCGGTGCGGGCGATCTCGGTCGAGGGGGCCTGAGGGCCGTGCGCGAGGTCGTCGTGGTGGGCGCGGGCCTGGCCGGCGTCCGGGCCTGCGAGTCGCTGCGGGCCCAGGGCTACACCGGTGCGCTGACGGTGGTGTCGGAGGAGGCGGAACTGCCCTACGACCGGCCGCCGTTGACCAAGCAGGTGGTCGCCGGGACGCTCACCGAGGCGGACATCCGGCTGGCGGGCGCCGAGGACTTCGGCGCCCGCTGGGTCCGGGGGACGGCGGCGGTCGGGCTGGATCGGGAGCGGCGCCGGGTGCGGCTCGCCGACGGGGCGGAGCTGCCGTACGACGGGCTGGTGGTGGCGACCGGGGCGCGGGCGCGGGAGTGGCCCGGGAAGGTGCCGGCCGGGGTGCTGACGGTGCGGGGGCTGGACGACGTGCGGGCGCTGCGCGCGGCGGTGGACGGCGGGGCCCGTGAGGTGGTCGTCGTCGGGGCTGGGTTCGTCGGGGTGGAGCTGGCGTCGTCGCTGGTCGGGCTGGGGCTCGGGGTGCGGGTGACGCTGGTGGAGCCGTTCGGGCGGCCGTTGCGGGTGTTGGGTGGGACGGTGCCGGACGTGGTGGCGGACGCGGCGCGCCGGGCCGGGGTCGTGCTGCGGCTGGGGGTCGGGGTGACGGGGTTTTGTGCGGAACGGGGTCGGGTCGCCGGGGTTGAGTTGGCCGACGGGGGCGTGGTGCCGGCCGCGTTGGTGGTGGTGGCGATCGGGATGGTGCCGGCGACCGGGTGGTTGCTGGGGTCCGGGTTGGCGCTGCCGGCGGGGCGGGTGCACTGCGACGAGCGGCTGTTCGCGAGGGAGGCAGGGGCGGACGGGGAAGCCGCGGCGCCGGACCCGCGGCTCGTGGTGGCCGGAGACGTGGCCCGGTGTGATGCGGTGCGGTCGGCGGACGGGCCGGTGGCGTTGGAGCACTGGAGCAATGCGGCGGCGCAGGGGGAGTTGGCGGCGCGGAACCTGTTGGTGGGGCCGGCGGGGGCAAAGCCGTATGTGCATCTGCCGTCGTTTTGGACGTCGGCGTTCGGGCTGCGGATCAAGTCGGTGGGGCTGCCGGGGAGCGGGGATCGGGTGGTCGTCGAGGAGGGGGAGCCGGGGTCACAGAAGATGGTGGAGGTGCACTACCGGGAGGGGCGGTTGGTCGGCGCAGTGAGTGTGAACCTGGGGAAGCGGTTGGCCGGATATGCGCGGCGGCTCCAGGAGGAGCGGGAGTTTCCGGCGGCGGGGGCGGAGGTCGCCGGGTGAGGGCGGCGGTCGGGCCGGTGGCCGGGAAACGTTGCCGTGGCCGGAATTGAACGGCCCTCGTGGCGGCGTTTACGCGCGGTAACCCGCCGCCTTCCTGGGCTTTTCGGTGGGGCCGGGACCGTGTGAATTGCGCGTTAATTTTCGCGTTACCGCGAACCATTCGTGGTTAACCCTTTCTTGTGGCGCTGGGTCACGTGACCTATCGCACAAACGAGTGACGCTCTCTTGGGCCTCTGGTAACGTTTTTGTCGTGCCTCCAGTAGTGGGGCGGGACGGGCTTTGTGAGTGCGTCACAACGATGTGGCCACCGACGGAACTGCCCGTTCTTGGCAAGCAGGTGTCGGGGGATCATTTGCTACGGGGGATGGCCATGTGTAACGCCTACGCAGGCGTCTAAATTCGGGGATTCCTAAGCTGGAATTTTCCCTTCCTCTTGTGCCCACGGGGCAAGTTCCTGGTGCCATGGGCCCAGCGCGTCGGGTTGACGACGCCATGTCACGCCCCAACGGGCAAACCACCACTCACCTTTCATTCACCTTTGCCGTGCGGCAGCCTGCCGTGGCGCTCGTCGACTGACATTCGGCGCGCTGTCACCACGGTTCGCCGAACGGGCTCCTAGCATCGCGCATTCATCGCGCTACGGGTTTTCCGGGGCCGGTGGAACGCGCGCGAAAACACGCTGCCGAGTAATTTCTGCTGCCGTTTTCCGGGAATTTTCATGGCCGGTCGACGGTGGTGTCGAAAGCGCTCAGAAACGAGGAGAGAGCCATGCAGAACCCCTATGCGGCCGAGCAGATCCACGACATCGTGCGGGAGGGGTTGGCCCAGGTCCTGGGCACCGGCGTCGACGAGATCACCGCGGACGCCACCCTGGTCGGCGACCTGGGTGCGGAATCCCTCGACCTGGTCGAATTCCGCTTCGAGATGGAGACCAAGCTGGGCGTGACGCTGCCCAAGTCGAACGTCCTGGACCAGCTCGCCAATGCGCTCGGCGGCTCCGAGCGGCTCTACGACGAGCGCGGCGGGATCACCGAGCTCGCCGCCGACGTGCTGCGCCGCAGCGCCTTCGGTTACTCCGTGGAGCAGGTGCACGCCGGCCAGCGGCCGCACGAGGTCGCCGCGGCGGCCACCAGCGCGCACTGGGCCGCCTTCACCCACGCGATCTTCGACCACCTGCCCGAGCAGTGCACCGAATGCGGCGCGGACAAGGCCGAGTTGGCGGCGTCCGGCAAGGCGATCTGCGCCGGCTGCGGCGCCGCGTTGGAGGCGGCCACCGGTGACGAGGTGATGGCCGAGGGCGTGCGGGCCGCGCTCGTCGCCGTCGGGGACGCCCAGCCCGTCGGCTGACCGCCGAGCGGCCGGTGCACAAGGCGTCGCTCGTCGTGCGAGTCGTGCGAAAGGAAAGCAAGTGACACCCCACTCAACCAACGGGGCCGAACTCCCGACCAACGGGGCAGGGCCCGCGGCCGACGGGCCCGAACGCGAGGTCGTGGTGACCGGGATCGGACTGGTCGCCGGGCAACTCACCGACCCGGAGGCCCTGTTCGACCACCTCGCGGAAGGACGCACGCTCATCACCGAGCACCCCCTCCACTCGGAGTGGGGCGTCCCCTGCGCCGTCTCGGCGCACCTCGACCCCCAGGTCCAGCGGGAGCTGACCGGGGCGGCGCCGGCCGAGGCCGGGCCGCTGGGGCCGGCCGGCGTGCTCGCCTGGCACGCCGCCGCCCAGGCGTGGGAGCGCAGCGGACTGCCGCGGCGGCTGGAGACCGAGCGCGGCGGCGTCTTCCTCGCCTGCAACCGCATGGTCATGGAGCCGGCCGAACTCACCGCGCTGGCCGCCCACGTGGACCACGACGCCGGCGCCCTGGACCTGGACGGTTACCTGGACCGCCTCGACGACGCCGGCACCGACGGCGGGCTCGACCCGCACCGGCACCAGAAGGTCCAGCCGGACACCGCCACCGCCGCGCTCGCCGACTACTTCGGCGCGACCGGCGTGCTGGAGACCCGCGCGGACGCCTGCGCGGCCGGCGGCATGGCCATTGGCAGCGCCTACCGCTACCTGCGCAGCGGCGTGCTCGACGTGGCGCTGGCCGGCGGCGCGGAGACGCTGACCACGCTGGCCTCGGTCACCGCCTTCTACGGGGTGGGCGCGCTCGCCCCGGCGGAGGGGAAGGAGCCCAGCGCGCTCAGCCGGCCCTTCGACAAGGACCGTTCGGGCTTCGTCATCGGGGACGGCGCGGCCTTCCTCGTCCTGGAGTCCCGGGCGCACGCCGAGGCGCGCGGCGCCCGCATCCTGGCCAAGGTCGCCGGGTACGCCGGGGTGACCGAGGCCGGGAAGATGACGTCCAGTTCGCGGGACGGCTCGGACTACGCGGTGTGCATGCGGGCCGCACTGGCCGACGCCGGCCTCGCCCCGGAGGACATCGACCACATCAACGCCCACGGCACCTCGACCGAGGCCAACGACACCTGTGAGGCGGCGGCCCTGCACACCGTCTTCGGGGCGCGGGTCGGCGACGTCCCGGTCACCGGCAACAAGTCCGCGATGGGGCACTCGTTGGCCAACAGCGGGGCGGCCGAGGCGGTGTTGTCGGTGCTCAGCCTGGAGCGCCAGACGCTGCTGCCGACGCTCAACTTCGTCGAGCCCGACGAGGTCACCGCCGGGTTGGACGTCGTCACCGAGCGGCGCCCGGCGCGGGTGCGGACGGTGCTGTCCAACTCCTTCGGCTTCGGGGGCCAGAACTGCTCCCTGATCCTGGCCCAGGCGGGGTGAGCGCGACCATGACGACGCACGACGTGCGACTGACCGCGCCCGGCCTCTACACGGCGGCCGGCACCGACCCGGGCGAGGTGTGGGAGGCCCTGGTCGCCGGCAAGGACACCCGGCGGCCGGTCGCGGAACTCGCCGGCCCCTGGCCGGAGTTCGACACCGCGTACGTGGTCGACGACCCGGACGCGGCCACCCTCGGGGTGCACCGCAGGGTGCTGCGCACCTCGGAGAAGCAGGCCCGGATGGCGCTCTACGGGGCGCGGTTGGCGCTGGCCGGCCCGGCGGCGGACGGCCCGGTGGGCGGCCCCGGATGGGGGCTCTACCTCGGACTGCCCACGGTCGACGAGGAGTTGCTGCGGTTCAGCGCGCTGGAGGGGCTGCACCGGGCCGCCGGTTCGCCGGCCGAGGTCGCCGCCCTCTACGGCCGGGAGGTCCCGCCGTTCAGCGGGCTGTCCCACCTCAACAGCACCGCGGCCGCGCACATCTCGGCGGTCTTCGGGCTGACCGGGGCGATGGCCGCGTACTCGCCGTTCTCCGACGCGGGGCTGACGGCCCTGATCGACGGGGCGCTGTCGATCGCCGAGGGGGAGAACGCGGCGGCGCTGGTCGGGGCGGTGAGCCCCAAGGTGCATCCGCTGCTCTTCGTCCAGTACGAGGAGTTGGGGTGGAACGGGGCCGTCCCCGGGGAGGGCGCGGCCTTCCTGCTCGCCGAACGGGCCGACGGAAGCCCGGACGCCACCGACGGCCCCCGGGCCGGCACCGCGGCCCCGGGGGCGCGGCTGGCCGGCTACGGGCGGGCCTTCGGCGCCGGGGAGGAGGACCGGGCCGAGGCGCTCGCCGAGGCCGTCCACGCGGCCCTGGAGATGGCCGGCACGGACGCCGACGGGATCGGCTGGGTGCTGCCCGACGCTGCCTGGACGCACACCGCCGCGCGCGCCCAAGAGGCCGCGCTGGACCGGGTCTTCGCCGGCGCGGCCAACCGGCCCGCCCACTTCACCGGCGAGCGGGCCACCGGGGTGCTCGGCCCCGCCCACCCGCTGGCGCACACCCTGCTGGCACTGCACGGCCTGGCCACCGGCCGGCGGCTGGTCGCCGACGGCGACGCGGTCCGCGAGGAGCCGCTGCCCGTCCCGCGGGCCCTGGTGCTGGCCTGCGGCGCACGCGGCCAGGTGGGCGCCGTCGTACTGGAAGGAGCCGAGAAATGAGCCGCCGCGTCGTGGTGACCGGGCTGGGCGCCGTCTGCGGACTGGGGCTCGACTGGGAGACCATGTGGGAGGGCCTGACCGCGGGCCGCTCGGCGATCCGCGCCTGGCAACTGCCCGGCGCCCCCAACTTCCCGGTCCGCTACGCCGCGCCGGTCGACGACGCGGCGTTCGCCGCCCGCTACGGCGCCGACGAGGGCCTGGCGGGGCCGCTGGAGCGGCGCACCCGGTTCGGGCTGGCCGCCGCCGCCCAGGCGCTGGCCGACGCCGGCGTCACGGACCCGGGCGCGGTCGGCCGGATCGGCACCGCGGTCGGCTCCGGCGTGCCCGAAAGGGACCCCTACGAGCTGCTGCACGCCATCGGGGAGGACGGCCAGCCCAGTTGGCAGGCGCTCTTCGAGCGGCGCGCCCAACTGGACCGCGCCAGCGGCCTGTTCTGCACCAACGACGCGCTGGCCGCCGGTATCGCCGCCCGTCACCGGCTGCGCGGCCCGGCGCTGAACTTCTCCACCGCCTGCGCCGGCGCCACCCACGCCATCGGTCACGGCTACCGGATGATCCGGCGCGGGGAGGTGGACGCGATGCTGGTGGGCGGCGCCGACTCGGTGCTCAACCTGCCGACCATGACCGGGCTGCACCTGCTGGGCGCCCCGTCCACCTCGGAGCTGTTCGGGGACCGGCTGTGCCGGGCCTTCGACCGGGACCGCAGCGGGCTGGTGGCCGCCGAGGGCGCCGCCATGCTGGTGCTGGAGAGCGAGGCCAGCGCCCGCCGGCGCGGCGCCACGATCTACGCCGAACTGGCCGGTTTCGGCAGCTCGTTGGACGCCTACCAGGTCACCGCCCCGCACCCGGAGGGCCAGGGCGCCGCGCTGGCGATGCGCCGGGCGCTGGCGGACGGCGAGGTGGCGCCGGAGTCGGTGGACTCCATCAACGCGCACGGCACCTCCACCCCCCTGAACGACCCGATCGAGACCCGGGCGATCAAGGACGTGTTCGCGGCCGGCGAGCACTACCGGAAGCTGGCGGTCACCGCCAACAAGACCATGCTGGGCCATCTGATCGCCGCCGCCGGTGCGCCCGAGCTGATCGCCACCGTGCTGTCCGTACGGGACGGCATCGTGCCCCCGACGCTGAATCTGGAGAACCCGGATCCGGCCTGCGACCTGGACTACGTGCCCGAGAAGGCGCGGTACCAGGAGGTGTCGGTGGCGGTGAGCAATTCCTTCGGCTTCGGCGGCCTCAACGCCAGTCTGGTGGTGCGTGGTTATGAGCACTGACATCGATTCGAGCACCGACACCCTGCCCGGCGCCGGGCCGGGCGCGTTTGACCCCGGCGCCTTCGACCCCGACGCGATCGTCGTCACCGGCATCGGCGCCGTGCTGCCCACCGGGCGCGGGCCCGAGGCCCTGTGGACGGCCTGGCGCGAGGGCCGGCCCGCGCTCGTCCCCTACCAGGACCCCTACGTCCGGACGCAGAAGATCACCCACTTCGGGCACGTGCCCGCCGACCTGCAGCAGGTCAGCCGGGACAGCGTCCCTCACAAGCTGCGGAAGTTCGGCACCGCGTTCACCTTCAACGCGGTGCTGGCCGCCGAGGACGCCATGCGGGCGGCCGGCGAGGGCTGGCAGGCGATCCCCGAGGAGCGGCGCGGGCTCTACGTGGCCCAGGACGACTCCACCGAACTGAGCGTCGCCGCCTTCCACAAGGCGCTCGACCAGGCCCGCACCGACACCTCGCCGGGAATGGGCGCGGACCTGACGCGGGTGGTGGCCGAGGCGTTCGGCAACGCCGCGACGTTCAACCCGTTCACCGTCATCCGGGCGCTGAACAACAACACCCTGGCGCTGGTCAGCATCGCCCAGCGGTTCCGCGGCGACTGCGCGGCCTTCGTGCAGGACGCCGGCGCGGCCCTCGGCGCCCTCCAGCGGGCCGCGTTCAGCCTCCGCCACGGGGACTGCGACACCGCGCTGGTGGTCGGCGCCGGCAGCTTCAACGAGCCGCTGAAGCTGGCCGCGCAGTACCGCGCCGGCAACCTCACCGCCGGCGGCCGCGGCGCCGCCTCGCTGCGCAGCTTCGACGCCGAGCGGGACGGCACGGTGCTCGCCGAGGGCGCCGTCGCGCTGGTCCTGGAGCGGGCCGGGGACGCCGCGGCGCGCGGCGCCCGACCCCTGGTCACGGTGTTGGGCACCACGCTGCGGCCAACCGTGGACAGTGCCGTCGGCCCGGCCGCGCTGGCCGAGAGCGCCCGCGGCCTGCTGGCCGCCCACGGGGTGACGCCGGAGCGCCTCGGCGCGGTCCTGGCCGAGGGCCGGGGCACCGTCCAGCACGACGCCGCCGAGACCGAGCTGCTGCGCGCACTGCTGAAGGACTCCGGCGTCCCGGTCAGCTCCGTGCGGCCGGTCATCGGCACCCTGGGCGCCGCCGGCCCGCTGGCCGAACTGGCGCTGGCGCCCAGCCTGTTCGCCGCCGGCGAGCTGCCGCCGATCGCGCACCTTGAGACCCCGCCGGACGGCGGCACCGACTTCGTCACCGGCGCGCCCCGGAAGCGGCGGATCGACTCCGTCCTCAGCCTGCACAGCAGTTTCAACGGGTTCGCGGGCGCCCTGCTCGCCGAGCGGCCGCACCTCGTCTAGGAGACCCCAGTCCATGTCAGCAACACACGCGTTCACCGAGTACGTGCAGCCCCAGATGGGCCGGGTGTTCACCGCCCTGGGACTGGACGTCGAGTACGAGCGGGCCGAGGGCAACACCCTCTACCACCGCGACGACCAGGGCGAGTTGGTGCCGGTCCTGGACCTGATGGGTGGCTACGGCTCCCTGATCCTCGGCCACAACCACCCCGAGATCGTCGCGCACGCCAAGGAACTGCTGGACCAACAGCGGCCCGTGCACGCCCAGTTCTCGCTGCGCGGCGAGGCCGGCCGGCTCGGCGCCGCGCTCAGCGACGTCGTCCGCCGCGAGACCGGCATCAAGGAGCCGTACCTGGCCACCTTCGGCAACAGCGGCGCCGAGGCCATCGAGGCGGCCGTCAAACACGCCGAGCTGGTCCGGGTGACCCGGGCGGCGGCGCTCGCCGAGGAGGCCGCCGCCCATCTGGAGACGGCCGGGGAGGCGCTGCGCCGCGGCACGGCCACCGTCGACCCCGACGCCTACCAACTCCCCGCCCTCCAGGGCCAGATCACCCCCGCCGCCGGCGTCGAGGCGCTGCTGGCCGCCGTCGGCGCGCACAACGCGGCGGCGCTGGCCACCAAGCCGCTCTTCCTGGCCCTGGAGCGGTCCTTCCACGGCAAGCTGGTCGGCAGCGTCCAGCTCACCTACAACGCCGGCTTCCGTGCCCCGTTCCAGAACCTCGGCACCCGGGTCCGCTTCGTCCCCATGGACCGGCCCGACCTGCTGGACCGGATCGCCGAGGACGAGCGGGTGGTGCTGCTCGACGCCGAACTGGCCGACGGCCGGGTGCGGATCGTCGAGCGGGACTTCCCGGCCCTCACCGCCTTCCTGGTCGAGCCGGTGCAGGGCGAGGGCGGCATCCACGCGCTCACCGCCGAACAGGGCCGCGCCATCCGGCTGTTCTGTAACAAGGTCGGCACCGCCCTGATCATCGACGAGGTGCAGAGCGGCATGGGCCGCTGCGGCGCCTTCCTGGCCAGCTCGCTGATCGGGCTGCGCGGCGACTACTACACGCTGTCCAAGTCGCTCGGCGGCGGCCTGGCGAAGGTCTCCGCGATGCTGGTCCGACGGTCGCTGTACCAGGGCGAGTTCGACCTGATCCACAGCTCGACGTTTGCCATGGACGACTTCTCCTCGGCGATCGGCCGCAAGGTCGTCGAGATGCTGGAGGCCGACGACGGGAAGGTCTACCGGCAGGTCACCGAGCGCGGCGAGCGGCTGCGGGAGATGCTCGCCGACCTCAAGTCGGCCTACCCCGACGTCATCGAGGACATCCGCGGCAAGGGCCTGTTCCTCGGCGTCCAGCTGCGCGAACAGGGCGAGGCCCGCTCCATGGTGCTGCGCGGCAGCGCCTACACCGGCGCGCTGGGCTACCTCCTCTCCGGCTATCTGCTGCGCCAGGAGCGGATCCGGATCGCGCCGACCGGCAGCGCCGGTAACGTGCTGCGCATCCAGCCGTCCGCGCAGCTGACCGACGAGGAGATCGCGCGGCTGCGCGGGGCCCTGGACCGGCTCTGCCGCATCCTGCGCTACGAGGACACCCTGCACCTGGTCCACCCGGCCAGCGACCGGACGATCCCCAAGCCGCGGGCCGAGATCCGCGACTTCCGCGGCGCGATCGAGGGCTACGAGCAGGCCGCGCCGCGCGAGGTGACCGGCCCGGTCCGCAAGGTGGCGTTCGTCAACCACCTGATCACCCCGGCCCATCTGCGGCAGGTGGACCCGGCGCTGGCCGACCTCAGCGACGCCGCGCTGCGCTCCTTCGTGCTCGGCATGGAGCCGGTGAAGAAGGCCGCGCCGTATCCGGGCGTGCGGATCGACTCGCCGCTGGGCAGCGCCGTGGAGTTCGCGCTCTACCCGCTGATGGTGGGCTCCGAGCAGATGGGCCGCTACCTGGCGTCCGGGGACGTGGCCGGAATCCGGGCGGACGTCGAGGAGCGGGTGCAGGCGGCCCGCGCGGACGGCTGCGAGGTCGCCGGCCTCGGCATGTACACCTCGATCGTCACCAACAACTGCACCTCCCTCAACGTCCCCGGCATCGCGCTGACTTCGGGCAACGCGCTGACCGTCGCGATGGGCGTACGGGCCATGGAGCGCGGCGCGCGCGACCGCGGCTTCGAGGTCGCTGACGCCACGCTGGCGGTGGTCGGCGCGGCCGGCAACATCGCCTCCGTCTACAGCCAGCTCTTCGCCGAGAAGCTCGGCAAGATCGTGCTGGTGGGCAGCCGCCGGGACGGCTCGGCGCGGCGCCTGCGCACCACCGTGCACGGCATCTACCAGGAGTGCTGGGCGCGGATCGCGGCCGGCGGCGAGCTGACCGGCATCCCGGCCCGGCTCGCCGAGGAGCCGCTGATCGCCAAGTGGCTGGCCGACGGGTCGTCCACCGAGGGCGCGGGCGACGCCGACCGCGGCAAGGCGATCGCCGCCTACCTGGAGGAGCGGTACGGCACGGACCCGTTCCTGACCGTCGCCCAGGACACCGACGCGCTCCGCGAGGCGCAGCTGGTGCTGTGCGCCTCCAACAGCCCCGAACCGTTCCTGACCGGCGAGCACTTCGCGCCGGACGCGGTGGTCTGCGACATCGCGGTGCCCAACAACGCGGTGCCGGACCTGGCCGAGCAGCGGCCCGACCTGGCCTACATGCTCGGCGGCATCGTCGCCACGCCCCACGGCGAGGGCCTGCACCCCTCCGCGCGGGCGTTCCTGGAGGCCGGCCAGCTCTTCGCGTGCATGGCCGAGACCGCGCTGATGGGCCTGGCCGGCATCGACCGGCACTACTCCTACGGGAACATCAGCCGCCAACAGGTCATCGACATCGCCGCGCTGGCCGACGCCCACGGGCTGCGGCTGGCCGACTACAAGAGCGCGCACTCGGTCTGAGCCCCGGGCGCCGCGCGCGACCCGTCGCAGGTACCGCACCGCGCGCGGCGCCCGGCCCATGTGCCGTACGTCCCAACGGACTTGAGAGGACCCAAGCGTCATGGAATTCGCAGGCCAGGTGGCACTGGTGACCGGCGGCAGCCGGGGCATCGGGCGCGCCATCGCCGTCAGACTGGCACAGGAGGGCTGCGACATCGCCCTCAACTACCGCAGCGCGACCACCGAAGCGGAGCAGGTCGCCGAGCAGATCGCGAAGCTGGGCCGCAGGGTCGAGCTGTTCCAGGGGGACGTCTCCGACCCCGAGGTGCCGCAGCGGATCGTCGCCGGCGTCCGCGCCGCTTTCGGGCGGCTCGACGTGCTGGTCAACAACGCCGGGATCACCCGCGACGAACTGCTGGTCAACCAGCAGCTCGCGGACATCCAGGACGTGCTGGCCACCAACCTCGTCGCCCCCATGCTCACCGTCCAGGCCGCGGCGCCGGCGATGCTGCGCCAGCGCTACGGCCGGATCGTCAACATCTCCTCGTCGGCCGCCTCCAAGCCGGGCCGCGGCCAGTCCAACTACGCGGCGGCCAAGGGCGGTCTGGAGTCCTTCACCAAGGCGATGGCGGTGGAGCTGGCCTCCCGGGGCATCCTCGTCAACGCGGTCGCCCCCGGCGTGATCACCACCGACATGACCGACACCATCCGCGCCCACGGCGAGGACGAGATCATGAGCCGGCTGCTGCTGAAGAAGTACGCCGAACCCGAGACGATCGCCGACGCCGTGGCGTACCTCGCCAGCCCGCGCAACACCTACACCACGGGCGAGGTACTGCACGTCGACGGCGGCCTGAAGATGGCGTGAGGGATCGACCATGAGCGAACTGGACACCGCTGCCACGGCCGCCCCCGGGACGGAACGGCGGCCCGCGCCCGGCGAGTTGGCCGGCCGGACCGCGGTGGTCACCGGCGCCGCCCAGGGCATCGGCCGCGAGGTGGCCCTGCTGCTGGCCACCACCGGCGCCGGCCACCTGGTCCTGCTCGACCGGGACGCCGCCCCACTGGACACCGTCGCCAAGGAAGCCCGCGAGCTGGGTGCCGAGGTCACCCCGCTCGTCGCGGACCTGCGCGAGCGGGACGCGGTCCGCGGGGCCCTGCGCACCGCGCTGCGCGCTGCCGGGCCGCTGCACATCCTGGTCAACAACGCCGGCGTCGCCGACGAGAACGGCCCGGACGACGAGGAGACCTGGCTGCGGGTGCTGGACATCAACCTGCACGGCACCTTCGCGGTCACCGCCGCCTGCCTGGAACACCTCGTCGACCACGGCCGGATCGTCAACGTCTCGTCGATCCTCGGCAAGGCCGGCAAGATGCGCAACACCGCCTACTGCGCCTCCAAGCACGGCCTGATCGGCTACACCAAGGGCCTCGCCCTGGACCTGGCGTCCCGCGGCATCACCGTCAACGCGGTGCTGCCGGGCTGGATCGACACCCCCATGCTGCGCCGGGAGATCGCCGCCTCGGCGGAGGAGATCGGCGCCGACCCGGCCCGGATGCTGCGCCAGGCGCGCAAGTCCATCCCGCTGCGGCGGCTGGTCGAGGCGCGCGAGGCGGCCGAGTTGATCGGCTTTTTGGTGTCGGACCGGGCGGCGGCCATCACGGCGCAGTCGCTGACCGTCGACGGGGGGTACACCCGTGGCATGTAGCGCACCCGCCGGCACCCTGCCGCGGCCCCGGACGGCGCCCGCCGCGGACCCGTGGCTGCGCCGGCTGCGCCCGGGGCCGGCGCACCCCGCCGCCGCGGCCGCCCGGATTGTCTGCTTCCCGCACGCGGGCGGCGGCGCCGGCGCCTACCGGCGGCTGGCCACCGCGGTTGCCGCCCGCACCGCCGACGCCCGCCCGCACGAGCTGCTCGCGCTCCAGTACCCGGGCCGCAACGACCGGATCCGCGAGGGGCGCATCGAGGAGCTGACGGAGCTGGCGGCCGGCGCGCACCGGGCGCTGGCGCCGCTGGCCGACCGCCCGTTGGTCCTCCTCGGGCACAGCATGGGCGCCCTGGTGGCCTACGAGACGGCCCGCCTGTTGGAGCGCGACGGCCTGCGCCCCGCGCACCTGATCGCCTCCGGCGCCTGGGCGCCGACGAGGGTGCGCGGCGGCACCGTCCACCTCCGGGACGACGACGGGCTGATCGACGAGATCCGGCGCACCCAAGGGACCGACCCGCGGCTGCTGGACCACCGGGACGTGCTGGCCATGGCGCTCCCGGTGGTCCGCAGCGACTACAAGGCCGTGGAGACCTACCGGCACTGCTCGGGACCGCCGTTGGCCGCCCCGGTCACCGCCCTGGTCGGCGACCGGGACCCGCTGGTGACCGTCGACGAGGCGGCGGCCTGGGCGGAGCACACCACCGGCGGCTTCCGGCTGCGGGTCTTCCCCGGCGGCGACCACTTCTATCTCACCGGCCACTGGGCCGAGGTGGCCGACCACCTGGTCTCGGCCCCGCCCCGCCCGCTGGCGGCGCTGGCGGCCCCGTAACCCCCGAGCCGGCCCGCGGAGTTGGGCCGGGGTGTGGCCCGCCGGGGCGACCCGCGCCGCTCAGGCCGGCGCGAAGTCCTGCGGCCAGCGGGCCCGGGCCTGCTCCCGGGAGCGCATCGTGGCCAGCGTCAACAGGCCGCGCTGCCGGCCCGTTTGGAGCAGCTCGGGCAGCGCGGGCAGCGGGGCGAGCGCCGCGATGTCGTCCAGGACGAGGGTGAGTGGTGGGTCGAGCCGGCCGGCGGATGACCGTTCGGCCATGCGGCGGCCGTGCTCGACCACGTGTGAGAGGAGTGCGGTGAGCAGGGGCATCGCACCCGGGTCGGTGCGCGGGTCCTCGATGGACTCGCCCACCAGGTACAGCGTTCCCCCTTCGGCGACGAATGATTCGAGGGCGAGCGCATCCGATCGCAGCGGATTGCTGGCGTCGCGGATGTGCACCGAGGACAGCGCCGTGAGCGTCCGCCCCACCAACTCCTTGGCCATCTCCCGGCGTTCGGTGTGCGCGGTGAGCACCGACTCCAGCTCGCCGGCCTGCCCGCCGGACGCCTTGGGGTTCGTCCGCAGGATGCGCACCGGCTCCTGGGCGCCGCCCGCCGCGTGCGCCCAACGGTGCAACTGGCGAAACGGGCGGCCGTCCAGCGCGGCGGCGTGCAGCCAGCAGCGCAACAGGGTCGCCGCGGCGTCCGCGAGCGCCGAGTCCAGGGTGCTGGCCGGGCGGACCGGGGCCAGCAGCGCGGCGGCCCGGGCGGTGGCGGTGGCGATGTCCTCGCAGCCCGCGGTGGGCGACCAGCGCAGCCGGGCCGGGGTGTCCAGGCGGTGCGTGGGGTCGTAGGCCAGCAGCGGCCCCCACTTGGCGCGGGCGTCCTTGGTCTCGGCCCAGAGCGCGGGGTCGGTGGTGGCGACGACCAGGGGGCCGGGCGCCGCGGTGGCGGCGGCCAGCGCCGCGGCCCGCGTCACGGCCCGCTCACGGTCGAACTGGAGCCGCGGGAGGGCCGGTTCGGTGACCGCGGCCGCCGGAGCCACCGCGGCCACTGCCGTGGGTGCGTCGGCGGGACGCGGCTCGGGCACCGGCTCGACGACCGGCGGCGCCGACGCCGTCGCGCTGGCCGCCGGATGGGCTGGCGTCGGACTGGCCGGCGCGGGACCGGGCGGCGCCACCGCGGCCTCCGGAGCTGACGAGGCCGCCGGGACCGCAGGGGCCGCCGGGGCAGCCGGTGCCGCCGGGGCAGCCGGTGCCGCCGGAGCCTGCGGAGCCACCGGGGCCTGTGGGGCGGCGGTCTGCGGCGCGTCCGGCGCCGTCGACGCCCCCGCACCGGCCCGCTGCGCCCGCCGCGCCGCCCGTACGGTCCGGTACCGGGTGACCGTCCCGAGCACGAAGATCACCAGCACCAACAGCACCATCAACTCGCCGACGAACAGCCCCCAGAACAGGCCGTAGCCGGGCAGTTGGTCCCTCGGCGCGCCGGGCCAGGCCGCCGCGATGTCGTGCGGCGCGGAGACCAGGTGCGGCAGCGCCAGCGGCGTCCCGCCGTAGGTCACCCCCGACGGCCAACCGCCGTGTGCCAACAGCCCGGCCAGGCCCGTCGCCGTCCACACCACCAGGGTCAGGCCGAGCAGGAAGCCGATCAGCCCCACCAGCAGCGCGTCGGGCACGCCCCGGCTCCGGGGCCGACCGCCCCCGCGGCCGTAGCCGTCGCGCTCCCCACGGCCGTCCGCACGGCCGTCGTAGGGACCGTAGCCGCGGCCGTACCCGTCCTCGTCGTATCCGTGCGTCACGCCACCGTCTCGCTCGACTCGTCCCGCAACTGCCGCTCCATCGCGATCGCTTCGGCCCGCGCCTCGGCCTCGGCGTCCGCCGCCAGCGCCAGCGCGCGCGCCTCGTCCGTCGGCAGCGACGACGACTCGGTCATCGCCCGGTCCGTGTAGACCAGCGGGCGCTCGGCCTCGGTGATGAGGTGCTTGACCACCTGGACGTTGCCGTTGACGTCCCAGACGGCGATGCCCGGGGTCAGCGTCGGAATGATCTCCACCGCCCAGCGCGGCAGCCCCAACACCCGCCCGGTGGCGCGCGCTTCGTCCGCCTTCTGCGCATAGATGGTCCGGGTGGACGCCATCTTCAGGATCGCCGCCGCCTCCCGCGCGGCCGCCCCGTCCACCACGTCGCTGAGGTGGTGCACGACGGCCACGAACGACAGGCCCAACCGGCGGCCGAACTTCAGCAGCCGCTGGAAGAGCTGGGCCACGAACGGCGAGTTGATGATGTGCCACGCCTCCTCGACCAGGAAGATCCGCTTCTTGCGGTCCGGGCGGATCCAGGTGTGCTCCAGCCACACGCCGACGATCGCCATCAGGATCGGCATCGCGATGGAGTTCCGGTCGATGTGCGAGAGGTCGAAGACGATCAGCGGCGCGTCCAGGTCGATGCCGGCCGTGGTCGGGCCGTCGAACATCCCGCGCAGGTCGCCGTCGACCAACCGGTCCAACACCAGCGCCACGTCCAGCCCCCAGGCGCGGACGTCGTCTATGTCGACGTTCATCGCCTCCGCGGAGGCCGGCTCGGGGTGCCGCAACTGCTCGACGATGTCGGAGAGCACCGGCTGTTGTGGACCGCGGGCGCCGCCGCCGGCCTCTCCCACCTCCTCGTACTGGCTGAGCACCGCCGCGTGCGCGACCTTCAGGGCGAAGCCGGCCCGCTCGTCCAGGCCGTGCCCCATGGCGACCTCGATGATCGTCCGGAGCAGGGCCAGTTGGCCGGTGGTGGTGATCGAGGGGTCGAGCGGGTTGAGCCGGATGCCGCCGTTGAGGGCCGCCGTCGGGTCCAGCCGGATGGGCGTTATTCCCAGCTCCTCGGCGATCAGGTTCCACTCGCCGACGCCGTCCTCGCCCTGCGCGTCCAACACCACGACCTGCCGGTCCCGGAAGCGGAGCTGGCGCAGGACGTAGGTCTTCTCCAGCGCGGACTTGCCGTTGCCGGACTCGCCCAGCACCAGCCAGTGCGGCGCCGGCAGTTGCTGCCCGTAGAGCTGGAACGGGTCGTAGATGTAGCCCTTGCCGGAGTACACCTCGCGCCCGATGATCACGCCCGAGTCGCCGAGGCCGGGCGCCGCGGTCGGCAGGTAGACCGCCTGCGCCTGGCCGGTGGAGGTGCGGACGGGCAGCCGTGTCGTCTCCACCTTCCCGAACAGGAAGCTGGTGAAGGCTTCGGTGAGGGCACCGAGCGGATCGAACATGGCCATGACGTACGCGCCTCCCTGGGCTGTCAGCGGCGTTGGCGGCGTTAGCGGCGGATTCCGGTCGCGAACGGCAGGGTGTTCACGAACGCCCGGTGGTGCTCGCGGTCGCACCACTCCAGCTTGAGGTAGGACTTGCCGGCGGAGGCCCGGATGGTCCGCTTGTCGCGGGCCAGGGCCTCGGGCGAGCGCGACGAGACGGTGAGGTAGCCGACGAGGTTGACCCCGGCCGCGCCGGACGCCAGGTCCTCGCCGCGCTGGTCCACCCGCCCGTGGTGCGCCACGTCCCGCGGGTCCACCACCCGGTTCATCTTCGCGGCCCGGCTGGCCTCTGCATCGTCGTTGGTCTTCTCCGTCAGCATCCGCTCGATCGCCACCTCGGTGGGCTCCAGGTCCATGCAGACCGCGACCGTGCGGATCACGTCCGGGGTGTGGACCAGCAGCGGCGCGAGGAAGTTGACGCCCACCGGGGTCAGCGGCCACTCCTTGACCCAGGCGGTGGCGTGGCACCAGGGCGCCCGCGTCGACGACTCCCGGGTCTTGGCCTTGAGGTACGTCGGCTCGGTCGCGTCCAGCTCGGCCGGCCAGGCGTTGCCCTTGCTCATCGCCTGGATGTGGTCGATGGGGTGGTCCGGGTCGTACATGGAGTGCACCAACGACGCCAGCCGCGCCTGCCCCAGCGGCTGGCGGACCCGGATGTCGGCCTCCGTCAACCGGGCGCAGATGTCGGTCAGTTCACGAGCCATCACCACCGCCAGCCCGGCGTCCCGGTCCAGCTTCCGGCGCAGCAGCCCGCCGCGCTGGGCGGCCGCGGCCCGGGCCATGGTGACCGCCTCGGCGGCCAACTCCCGGTTGTAGTGCATGCATGCGACCAGATACGCCCGGTGCTGCTCCGAGGAGGTCGACACCATCGACTGCAACTGGTCGTAGGACTCCTGGAGCCAGCGCGGGGAGTTGGCGTCGCCCCGCTGGGCGACGTCCTTGGCGTGCGCGTCCGGGTCGGCGGGCAGGGTGCGCGCCAACATCTGCAGCCGCGTCACGAAGCCGTCCCCGTTGGCGACGTGCTTGAGCAGCGTGCCGAACCGGTCGACCAGCGCCTCCTGGTCCTCGCTGTCGCGCAGCCCGACGCCCGGCCCCTCGATCTCGATCGCCGCGGTCACCGTCCGCCGGTCGGCGTGCAGCAGCACCGCGATCTCGTCCGGCCCGAACGGCGCCGACAGCCAACTGATCCGCCCGATACCGGGCGGCGGCCCGATCTCCACTTCCCTCCCGTCCAGCCGCACGCCGGCCTCCATCGCCCCGGAGCGGTACACCGCCTCTCCCTTGCGCACGGTACGGCGGAAACTCCGCCGGATCTCAAACCACTTGTAAAAGGTGCGCCCTCGATACGGCACGTAGACCGCGGCCAGCCCCAGCATCGGGAAGCCCGTGAGGCTGGCGATCCGCAGCGGCAGCGAGGGCACCAGCAGCCCGCACATCATGCCGAGGAAGGCGCCGGCGATGATCAACACGATCTCGCCGGTCTCCCGGTTCTTGCCGATGGCGGCATTGGGTCGGGCGCGGCCGATCAGATACGTGCGCCGCGGCGCGATCGGCTGGGACGGCGTGCTCAACGCCCCTCACCTCCTGGTGTGTTGCCGGTGCGGGGGCCGCCGGTACCGGGGTTGGTGCGGGGCGCCGGGGTGCTCGGGGCCGACCGGGAGCCGTGCGCGGCGACCCCGCCGGCCACCGCGTCGGCCGGCCGGGACTGCCCGCCCTGCGCGCCGCCCCCGCCGTCCCCGCCCGAGCGGCGGGAGCTGTGCGTCTTGATGCCCTGCGACACCAGCGCCGCGGGCGAGGAGATCATCGCGGCCGCCTGACTGCCGTCGGTGGCCCGCCCCTTGCTCGTACGGGCCGACACCATCTCGTCGCCGAAGCCGGGCACGAAGCGGTAGATCACCGCGCTCGCGAAGATCGCCAGGATGATGATGGCGAGCCCGGACACCACCGCGGAGAAGGAGTTCGGCCCCTTGTCCCCGGACAGCGCCCCGGCGATGCCGAGCACGATCACGATCACCGGCTTCACCAGGATCACCGCGATCATGATCCCGGCCCAACGGCGCACGTGCCCCCACATGTTCTTGTCGACCAGCCCGGCGTACACCACGGTCCCCAGCAGCGCCCCGACGTACAGCAGCGCGGCCCGCACCACCAGCTCCAGCCACAGCACACCGGCGGCCAGCACGGACACCAGCGACACCACGATCAGCATGATCGGCCCGCCGCCGATGTCCGTCCCCTTGGTCAACGCCTGCGAGAACGCCCCGAAGAAGGTGTCGGTCTGCGCCCCCGTCCCCTTGGCGATGATCGCGGTGACGCCGTCGGTCGCCGACACCACCGTGTAGAGGATCAACGGCGTGAACGCGGACGCCAGCACCGTCAGCCACAGGAACCCGACCGCCTCGCTGATCGCCTCCGTGAGCCGCACCCCGCGCACCGCCCGCTTGGCGACGGCGAGCAGCCACAGCACGAGCGTGAGCACGGTGGACGCGGCGAAGACCACCGCGTACTGCCGCAGGAACGCGGAATTGGTGAAGTCCACCTGCGAGGTCGCCTTCACCGCCCCCGACAACTTATCGACAATCCAGGCCGCGGCTTTGGCACACCCCTTGGCAAGCGAACCGAGCGGGTCGAGGGGGTTGTTGTCGAGGGGGTTGCTCGGCAGCGAGCCGGTTCCTCCCGTTTGGTTCTGTTGCAGACAGTCGGCCAGCGCGGGACCGGTGAAGCCGTCGCAGGGCTTCTGCGGCGCAGCCATGGCGCGCGTCGCGAACATGAGGACGAGGGTCTGCACACCGGCCAGCCCGGCGACGACCGAGAACGCGCGGTGGCGCTGGGGCTTACCGGGCATAGGTGAAACCTCCGTAGCCTTGCACGGCCTTGGTCATGTCCTCCGCAGAAGCGGCCGGCTGATCCTGCCCGACGGGCGCGGGGCCGTTCTTCTGCGTGAACTGGGTGACCTTCCAGTCCCCGCCCTGCCACTGCAGGTCGAAGGTGTTCGTGTACCAGCTCTCCGAGACCGGTTTCTGCGACTTCGGCCCGGCGAGGCCGAAGAGCGCGGAGTACCAGACCGAGACCCGCGCGGTGTCGCCCTGGAACGCCTCGACCTTCGTGCCGACGGGGTTCGCGCGCGAGACGAACGTCAGGCCCTCGGGGGCCGTGCCATCCGGCTTGAGGCCGATCCGCCCGAGGAAGGCCGGATTCGCATAGGCCCTGTCGAGGCTGGTCTTGCGTGCCGCCGCGACGGACGGTGCGTAGACGGAGCCCACGATCTCCTGACGCCTGGCGGCGTTGTACATGCCGTCGCTGTTCAGCGCCACCACATAGTTGGCCGCCGCCGACTGTGCCCCCTGTTCGGTCTTCGGGAAGCCGGAGGCGATGGCTCCGGTCTTGCCGGAGACCGGCTTGGTACCGGTGGGGGCGGTCGGCTGGGCGGCTGCGCCCTGGTCCTTGCCGGAGCCGCCGGATGCCGCGCCCGTCTCGTCGTTGCCGCTGCCGCCGCGGTTCGCGAAGGCGATCGCCGCGATCAGCAGGACGACCACGCCGACGACCGTGATGAGGTTGCGGCTGGAGAGGGTGGACCGGGTGCGGCGGGGCGGGCCGTAGGCGTCGCCCTCGCCGTCGGGGAGTCTGGTCCTGGTCTGGCCCGTGCCGGAGCCGTGGCCGTCGCCGTAGCCCCCGTCGTCGCCGATGCTCATCGCTCCCGTGCCCCCTCTGCCGCCATCGCCGCTGCCGCCCTCGCCGTCCCTGCCGTTGGTGTGCCGCCTTCATATGACCGTAGCCGCGTGGGCGCCGGCTCGGGTGAAGTGGTACGAGTACATCTCACCGTGACGGTTCCTCAGTTGCTGGGCGGCGGAGGCGAATGGGGGACTGTGGGCGGTTTGTGCCCGTCCGCCGAACGCCCGCCGCGGGCTGCTGGTCTCCGGAACCACCTGTCCCCGCGACACGGCCGGCCCAATCGGCCCGCTGGTGGCGGGCGTGGGCACGTCGTGGCTCGGGGCCCCGCGAGCCGGGGTGAAGGAGCGTCAGCATGGGGCCTCGGACCGGGGGATGGGACGTGTGGGGGTACGGGAGGGCACGGGACGGCGGAGAGGGGACGGGCGGGGGCGCATGCGGGGCGGCGCGGGGACGGGCGCGTGCCGACGTGCGCGGGGTGCCGAGCGGTGGCGGCGGGCAGGGCCGGGGTGGTGGCCGGGCCGGGACGCCCGGACGGGCCCGCGGCCGGTGGTGCCGGGCCGCCGGGCCGTCCGTGCGGGCTGCTGGTCGGCTGGGGCCGGTCCGTTGGGTCAGGGCCGGAGGGGCCCTAGACGGCCATGCCGTAGACGATGGTGAACAGCGTGCCCAGCGAGCCGATGATGAAGACCCCGGTGAGGCCGGCCACGATCAGGCCCTTGCCCTGCTCGGCGCTGAAGGTGTCGCGCAGCGCGGTGGCGCCGATGCGCTGCTTGGCGGCGCCCCAGATGGCGATGCCGAGACAGAGCAGGATCGCCACCGCCATGATGACTTCGACCATCACACGGGCCTCGTTGCCCAGGCTGCCGAACGGCCCCCAGTCCGGGGCGATTCCGCCGATGATGGTGGTGATGTCGCCCTTTTGGGCTGCAATGAACATGTGTGAACTCACCGCCCCTTTATGGATAGTTGCCTGACCGTGCCGCTCGGCACGGATGCAGTCTCTATCTTCGCTGACAAAGACGCCATCAGATGTCGACTCGGCGGCTTTCTTCGACGGATCCGGTGGGAGTGCCGTGTGTGCGGCCTTCTTCGCGTCCCGCCGGGCGCCATTGTCTCACCGTGTGTATCACGGGCGATAACGCTGGGCAACGACTGTCTGTCGTTGATTGTCAAGGAGGGTGAGGGGCTGTCAGAGGTGCGGTTTCTGGGAGGGGGAGCCGACGGGGCGTCAGGAGCCTGGCCGGTGCGCCGATGTGACGCGAATCGCACACCGTTCGAAGCGCCCCGTGCGCCGGTTTGTGCGCCTCGGTGCGGCGGCACCGCGCGCGGAGGCCGACGAAAGGGCTGTGAACCCGGCCTGAATGGGGGAGGGTTGGGGGGTGCGGAAATTCTGGGTTGCCGGCGGGCTCGGGGCGGGGCTGATGCTCTGCCTGGTCGGGCTGCTCGTGATCGGTGCGTACGGGGCGGCCGCCGGGCTCGCCGGTGCCACCGGCCGGGCGGTCGGGCTGGCCAAGGGCGCGGTGCCGGCCGCCTACCAGTCGCTGGTGCAGAAGTGGGGCACGCTCTGCCCGGCCCTCAGCCCGGCGTTGTTGGCGGCGCAGCTCTATCAGGAGAGCGGGTGGAACCCCCGCGCGCACAGCCCCGCGAATGCCCTCGGGATCGCGCAGTTCATCCCCGAGACCTGGGCCGCCCACGCCATAGACGGCAACGGTGACGGCAAGAAGGACATCTGGGACCCGGAGGACGCCATCCCCTCGGCCGCCTCCTACGACTGCGAGTTGGCCCGCTATGTGAAGGGCGCACCGGGCGACGCCACCGCGAACATGCTCGCGGCGTACAACGCGGGCGCCTACCGCGTCATCCAGTACGACGGGGTCCCGCCGTACGGCGAGACGCAGGGGTACGTGAAGAGCATCACGACCCTGGCCAAGAGTTTCGAGGCGCCCACCGCCCCGGTGGCCTCCTCCCAGCAGGCGTCCGCCGCCATCTACTACGCCCAGGAGAAGCTGGGCACGCCCTACCTGTGGGGCGGCAACGGCACGGCCGACGAGGGCGGGCGGTTCGACTGCTCCGGGCTGACCAAGGCCGCGTACCACTCGGTGGGCATCGAGCTGCCGCGGGTGGCCAACGACCAGTGGAACGCCGGCCCGCACCCGAAGCGGGACGAACTCCTCCCGGGGGACCTGGTGTTCTTCGCCCACGACCTCAACGACCCGCGGACCATCCACCACGTCGGCATCTACGTGGGCGGCGGATACATGATCAACGCGCCGTACACCGGGGCGGTGATCCGGTTCGACAAGATCGACCAGCCCGACTACATCGGGGCGACGCGTGTGACGTCCGATGGCGCGAAAGCGCTGCCCACCGGGAGCGGTGCTTGACCATGGGTCCTGAACTGCGGTGATGTGTCAAGTTCCGATAACGTCCTGGTGATCATCCCGTGGAGAGTGGAACGCCTCAGGCGGGTGGCGCGTTTCCTTGGCGTGGGAACGCAAGCGCCCTGTCGACGGTTCGCGCTCGACGGCCACACAGATCGGCAACGGGGGTTGGTAGCAGGTAGGCGGCGCTCGCGCGCGCGGAAGATAAGGGGCCACGGCAGATGGCTGGACTCGCATTCGAGGGGCCCAACCCCGATGTCGACGTGCTCGACGGCATCAACGGCCTCGCGAAGCACGCCCCGCAGTGGGTGAACCGCGCGATGGAGTTCATCGGTGAGTACGGCCTGATCGCCGCCCTCGGGGTGCTGTGTCTGCTCGCCTGGTGGTCCGCCCGTCGCAGGCCCGAAGGGCCGGCCGCGATCGCCGGGTTGGTGTGGGCGCCGCTGGCCGCCGGGCTGGCGCTGCTGGCCAACGTCCCGATCCGCGGCTTCGTCGAGCGGCCGCGGCCGTTCAAGGACCACGCCGGCCTCGCGGTGTTGATCCCGGGCAAGAGCGACTTCTCGTTCGTCAGCGACCACGCCACGCTCACCATGGCCGTCGGCGTCGGCCTGTTCATCGCGCACCGCCGCTTCGGGCTGATCGGCATCGGGCTGGCGCTGCTGGAGGGCTTTTGCCGGGTCTACATGGGCGTCCACTACCCGACCGACGTGATCGGCGGGTTCGCCCTCGGCACGGCCGTCGCGCTGCTGCTGGCGCCGCTCGCGCAGGCGCTGTTGGTGCCGCTGATGACGGCGGTGGGGCGCTCCCCGCTGCGGTGGCTGGTGCGGGCGCCGGGGGTGTCGGCGGAGCCGGCCGCGGACGGGCGTGGCGCGGAGTCCGGGCCGGCGTCGGTGGTGAGTGCCGAGCCGGCGCTGCGCCGTCACGACGAGCGGGACAAGGACCTGGCGGCCTGACGGCAACGGACGGCACCGACCGGCCGGATGGAACCGATCGGACGCGGCGCGATGGCCCGGCCCCCTGGAGCGGGGGCCGGGCCATCGGCGTTCTCGGTGGGCGGGGCGCTCAGAGGGCCTGCGCGAAGGTGCTGAACAGCCGCTGCGGGTCGTAGCTCTGCTTGACCTTGTCGAGGCGGGTGCCGGCCGCCCCGTAGTAGGCGGACTTCCAGTCGGTGAGGGCGGCGTCGGTGTAGTTCTGGTAGGCGGCGCCCGAGGAGTGCCGGTGCATCGCGCCGTGGAAGCCGTTGAGCCAGGCGGTGCCGGCGGTGCCGGTGCCGCCGGCGGACCAGGACGTCAGGTACTGGGCGAGGAAGCGGGAGCGGCGGTGGACGAAGGCGGTGTCGCCGGCGCCCACGCGGTTGATGGCGCCGCCCAGCGCGGTGAGCGCGACATTGCCGGCGACGCCCTTGCGGCCGCCGGCCTCTATCTGGGAGAGCAGGGTGTGGATGCCGGCCGCGGACAGCGAGCGGTCGAAGAAGTGCGAGCGGGCGGCGTAGGTCTCCCGGCCCAGGGTGCCGGTACCGGTGTGGCCGGGGAGCGTGCCCTGCATGTGGCACTGGGCGTGGGACTTCTTCGAGCAGCCCGCGTACGCCTCCATCGCCTCCAGGTAGCCGATCGGGGTGAGGCTGACGTGGCTGGCCGGGCCGGGGCCGCCGGGCTGGTCGGCCAGCTTGTCCACGGCGTTTTGGAGGTCGCGGTAGCTGCCCAGGGAGAAGGCCGCGACGGAGACGCCCGGGGTGCCGCCGGGGCGGGCGTCGAAGTGGGCGGTGGACCATATCTCGTCGGCCTGGTCCGGGCCCCACTTCTGCCAAGAGCCCAGCACCGCCGCGGCCTTGGCCCACGGCCAGCTCAAGTACGCCATCACCGCGCGGGGCGCCGGGTGGGTACGGAAGCGCAGTTCGGTGACCACGCCGAAGTTGCCGTTGCCGGCGCCGCGCAGCGCCCAGAAGAGGTCGGGGTGGTGGCCGGCGTCGCAGTCGACGGTCTTGCCGTCGGCGGTGACGACGGTGGCACCGACGAGGCTGTCGCAGGTCAGCCCGTACGCGCGGGAGACCACGCCGTGGCCGCCGCCGAGGGTCAGGCCCGATATGCCGACGGTGGGGCAGGAGCCGCCGGGTATTGTCACGCCGTGCGCGCCCAGGCCCTCGTAGACGTCGATGAGCTTGGCGCCGGCGCCGATCCGGGTGGTGCCGCCGGAGGGCGCGCCGACCTTGTTGAGTGCCGAGACGTCGATGATGAGCTTGCCGTTGCCGCTGGAGAAGCCCGCGTAGGAGTGGCCGCCGCTGCGGATGGCCACGGGGGCGTCGTAGCGGCGGGCGAAGGCCAGGCACTCGGCGATGTCGCCGGGGTGCTTGACGTAGGCGATGGCGGACGGCTTCAGGGCGTCGAAGCGGGTGTTGTAGAGGCGTCGGGCGGTGGCGTAGGAGGCGTCGGACGCGCGTATCAGGTCGCCGTCCAGGCCCTTGCCGAGCGCGCTCCAAGCGGCCTGTGTGGTGGGGTACTTGGCGGCGGCCGCGGTGTTGACGGTGCCGCCGGCCGCGCCGGTGGAGGAGGCCGCGGCCGAGGCGCCGCCGGGCCCGTCGCAGCCGGTGGTTAGGGCGAGCGAGGTGGTCGCGAGTCCGCCGCCGGCCATCAGGAGTGTGCGCCGCTTCACTGGGATGAATCCCCCTTGGTTGTCGTACGGTTCGGCCCCTGCCCGGCCGGTTCGGCCGGCCGGTGGTCGCGGGGCGTGCGGGGCGGGGCGCCGCATCTGGCGGGACCGGCCGGGTGTGCCGCCGTGCGCCGGTGACGTCCGGTTTGCGAGTGAAGTCCGTTGCCCAGTGGTGCTGTTGCGCCCTCACTCCTCAGATGCGGCGCGGGGGGTGGTGGGTTCCCGGAACGGATCGGGTCATTCCACGGGGCGCCCGGGATCGGTGCCGTCGGTGCCCCGCACCGCGGCCAGATGGCGCTCGGCGTCGGTGCGCGCCTGGGAGCGGGCCCGGCGGGCCATCCCGGTCCAGCCGCACGCGCAGCGCGCCAGGCAGAAGGCACCGCGCTCGGTGGTGGAGGTCTGATGCAAGGCGCGTTCGGGCACCCGGCCACGCTACGCGCCCGAGGTGGCGTTGCGTGACGGGGCCCCGGAACGGTCGTTGAACGGATCGGTCGACGCACCGTCAGACGAGCCGGGCGGCGGAACGTCCGACCGTCCCGAGCGGACCGGCGGCCCAGGCGGTCCCGAGCACGAGCGGCCGAGGGGGCTCGTACGCATGGTGGTGCAGGACAGGCGAGGCGGCGCGGTCGCCGCGGCCGTGGCGTGCGGGACGGGGCTGATGGCGGGGCTGCTGGCGACGACGGGCTGTTCGTCGGGCGGGGCCGCGGCGGACGACCAGGCGCAGCCGGTGCGCGCCGTGGCGCGGGCGGCGGCCGCGGTGGAACTGCGGCGCTGCGTCGAGGCGCTGGTCCGGGCGGGCACCGCCAAGGTGCGGACGGCGATGGAGACGGTCAGCGGCGGGACGCTGGTGGCGATCCGGGGCACCGGGGGCTATGACTTCGCCGCCGGCAGCGGGCAGTTGAGGGTGGTGCTGCCGGATCTGAAGGGCAAGCCCAGCGGCGGCCACCAGCCGATCACCGAGGTCCTGGCGCCCGGCGCGCTGTTCATGAAGAACCGCGGCGCGGGGGTGCCGGCCGACAAGTGGGTGCGGGTGGACACCGCGGCGCTCTCCGACGGGAACCTGGTCACCGGCGGGGCGACCGATCCGCTGGCCGCCGCCGAACTGCTGCGCGGCGCACGGGAGGTGACGTACCAGGGGCAGGAGCGGCTGGGCGGGGTCCCGGTGCGGCACTACCGCGGGACGTCCGATCTGACCGCGGCCGCCAAGGCGGCGTCGGCGCGCACCCGGCCCGCGCTGGTGGCGGCGGAAAAAGGGTTCACCACCGCGCTGGTGCCGTTCGACGCGTATCTGGACGATGCCGGGCGGCTGCGCAAGGTCCGCCAGCGGTTCCGCTTCCCCAACGGGGCGCCGAAGGGGGCGGCGGTGACGTCGACGACCGTGCTGTACGGGTTCGGCAGCCGGGTCGCGGTGCGGCTGCCGGACCGGCGGGTCCTCTACACCGGGCGGATCGCCTCGGCGCCCTCGTAGGCCGCGGCGCGTGCCGTGGCCCTCCCGCCGGAGCGGAAATGGTCCTTCCGTGCCATGTGCCAGGCGGGCGGCCCTCCTTACGCTGTCGGGTAACCACCACGGCGTGGGAAGGCGCTCGAAGGAGGAGGTGTCGGACGTGCCCGCCCATCGCCATCCGACCGTTCAGGACCAGGTGGCCCTCGTGGAGATCGACCTCACCGGTGAGTTGATGATCGCGGCGGCGGCCGCGAGCGAGGACCGGCTGAGCACCGACCGGATCGACGAACTCCTGCACGTGGTCGGGGTGCCGCGGGGCGAGGGGGTCGACCGGGAGACGTCGGGCCCGCGCTGACGGGCCCGCGGACGGGCCGCGGACCGCCACACGTCAGCTCCGCAGCATCCGCTCGATGGCCTTGGTCGCCTCCTGGACCTTGGCGTCGATGGCCTCAGGACCCCTGGTGGCGCCCGGAGCGGAGCTCTCGATGACCGCAGCGGCGACGCAGTGCCGCAGGTGCTCCTCCAACAGCTGGAGCCCGAAGGATTGCAGGCCCTTCGTGCTCGCCGAGACCTGGGTGAGTATGTCGATGCAGTAGACGTCTTCTTCGAGCATCCGCTGAAGGCCCCGGATCTGACCCTCGATGCGGCGCAGTCGCTTGATGTGCGCGTCCTTTTGCTTGGCGTAGCCGTGGCCGCCGGGCGCGGAATCTTCCACAGCGGTATCGGTCACAGATCCGGTGTCGCCGACGGGGGCGGATTGCGGTTGGGGGCCGTGGCAGGCCGCGGCGGGTGCGGTCCCGCCGCCGGTGTCCGCGTCCGTGGTCGTCATGGCCATCTCCCGTGGTATTGAGGCGATCCGTATACCCCCGGCGGGTATATCGTACCGAAGTTTTCGGGCCCTCGCGGTACCCCGTGCAGAGCATGCTGCCCGATAGGCGACACTGAAGGAATGCCGGTTAGCTGGGTTAGCTGTGGCTGGATGATGCGCCTAGCATCAACTCGACCGAATCCGATGTACCCCGAGGATTTCACGTGCGCTTTCGTCTGACCCCCAGGGAGACGAGCTTCTACGACATGTTCGCGGCATCCGCGGACAACATCGTCACCGGCTCCAAACTCCTGATGGAACTGCTCGGGGCGGACACCTCCGCACGGGCCGAGATCGCCGAACGGATGCGAGCGGCCGAGCACGCCGGGGACGACGCGACGCACGCGATCTTCCACCAGCTCAACTCCTCGTTCATCACGCCGTTCGACCGCGAGGACATCTACGCCCTTGCCTCGTCGCTCGACGACATCATGGACTTCATGGAGGAGGCCGTCGATCTGGTCGTCCTCTACAAGATCGAGGAGCTCCCCAAGGGCATCGAGCAGCAGATCGAGGTGCTGGCGCGGGCGGCCGAACTGACCGCCGAGGCGATGCCGAACCTCCGCACGATGGCCAACCTCACCGAGTACTGGATCGAGGTCAACCGCCTGGAGAACCAGGCCGACCAGATCCACCGCAAGCTGCTGGCCCACCTCTTCAACGGCAAGTACGACGCCATCGAGGTGCTCAAGCTCAAGCAGATCGTGGACATCCTGGAGGAGGCGGCGGACGCCTTCGAGCACGTCGCCAACACCGTCGAGACCATCGCGGTCAAGGAGTCCTGAGCCCACCGCCATGGACACCTTCGCGCTCATCGTGACCATTGGGGTCGCGCTCGGATTCACCTATACCAACGGCTTCCACGACTCGGCGAACGCGATCGCGACCTCGGTCTCGACGCGGGCCCTGACCCCCCGGGCCGCGCTGGCGATGGCGGCCGTGATGAACCTCGCCGGCGCCTTCCTCGGCAGCGGCGTTGCCAAGACGGTCAGCGAGGGGCTGATCGCCACCCCCCACGGCAGCAAGGGGATGGGCATCCTCTTCGCCGCGCTGCTCGGCGCCGTGGTCTGGAACCTCGTCACCTGGTACTTCGGTCTGCCGTCGTCCTCCTCGCACGCGCTGTTCGGCGGCATGGTCGGCGCGGCGCTGGCCGGCGGGACGCAGGTGATCTGGTCGGGGGTGGTCGAGAAGGTCGTCCTGCCGATGTTCATCTCGCCCATCATCGGGCTGGTGCTCGGCTACCTCGTGATGGTCGTGATCCTCTGGCTGTTCCGGAAGGCCAACCCGCACAAGGCGAAGCGCGGCTTCCGCATAGCGCAGACCGTCTCGGCGGCCGGCATGGCGCTCGGGCACGGCCTCCAGGACGCCCAGAAGACCATGGGCATCGTGGTGATGGCGCTGGTCATCGCCGACGTCGAGAAGGCCGACGACGCCATTCCGCTGTGGGTCAAGCTGGCCTGCGCGATCACCATGTCGCTCGGCACCTACGCGGGCGGCTGGCGCATCATGCGGACGCTGGGCCGGCGGATCATCGAGCTGGACCCGCCGCAGGGCTTCGCCGCGGAGACCACCTCCGCGTCGGTGATGTACCTGGCGTCCTTCATGTTCCACGCGCCGATCTCCACCACCCACGTCATCACCGCCTCGATCATGGGCGTCGGCTCGACCAAGCGCCCGCGCGCGGTGCGTTGGGGCGTGGCCAAGAACATCGTGATGGGCTGGTTCATCACCATGCCGGCCGCGGCGCTGGTCGCCGCCCTGGCGTTCTGGTTCATCAAGCTCACCTTCGCCTGACGCCGCTGGGCGTACGACGGTGAAAGGGCCCGTCCCCGGGTTACGGGGGCGGGCCCTTCGTCCTGCGGTGGCACCGCCATGCAGCACCGCGGGACACCGGTGGCGGCCGACAGGCCCCGAGCGGGTCAGCCGAAGCGGCCGGAGATGTAGTCCTCGGTGGCCTGGACCGACGGGTTGGAGAAGATCCGCTCGGTCTCGTCGATCTCGATGAGCTTGCCGGGCTTGCCGACGGCCGCCAGGTTGAAGAACGCGGTGCGGTCCGAGACCCGCGCGGCCTGCTGCATGTTGTGCGTGACGATGACGATCGTGAAGCGCTCCTTGAGCTCCCCGATGAGGTCCTCGATGGCGAGGGTGGAGATCGGGTCGAGTGCGGAGCAGGGTTCGTCCATCAGCAGCACCTGCGGCTCGACCGCGATGGCGCGGGCGATGCACAGCCGCTGCTGCTGGCCGCCGGACAGGCCCGAGCCGGGCTTGTTCAGCCGGTCCTTGACCTCGTTCCAGAGGTTGGCGCCCTTGAGGGAGCGCTCGACGATCTCCTTGAGCTGGCTCTTCTTGTAGCTGCCGTTGAGCCGTAGGCCGGCCGCCACGTTGTCGAAGATGGACATCGTGGGGAACGGGTTGGGGCGCTGGAAGACCATGCCGACGGTGCGCCGGACGGCCACCGGGTCGACGCCCGGGCCGTAGAGGTTCTCGTCGTCGAGCAGCACCTTGCCCTCGACGCGGCCGCCGGGGGTGACCTCGTGCATCCGGTTCAGGGTGCGCAGGAAGGTCGACTTGCCGCAGCCGGAGGGGCCGATGAAGGCGGTCACCGAGCGCGGCTCGACGGTCATCGAGATGTCGTCGATGGCCTTGTGGGAGCCGTAGTACGCGTTCAGGCCGCTGACGTCGATGCGCTTGGCCATGTCAATCACTGCTTCTTTCGTGGTGGGCGGCCGGTCAGCGGCCGGCTTTCGGGGCCTTCCAGCGGGCGATCCCGCGGGCCACCAGGTTCAGGACCATGACGAGGGCGATCAGCACGAGTGCCGCGGCCCAGGCCCGGTCGTAGGAGGCGTCGGAGCCCTGCTGCCACTGCTGGAAGACGTAGAGCGGCAGGGACTGCTGGGCGCCCTCGAAGGGGTTGTTGTTGATCGTCTTGGCGCCCCAGACCAGCAGCAGCACCGGGGCGGTCTCGCCGGTGATGCGGGCGATGGCGAGCATCACGCCGGTGGTGATGCCGCCGATCGACGTCGGCAGGACGACCTTGAGGATGGTGCGCCACTTCGGGACGCCGAGGGCGAGCGAGGCCTCGCGCAGCTCGTTCGGGACCAGCTTGAGCATCTCCTCGGTGGAGCGGACCACCACCGGCATCATCAGGATCGCCAGCGCCATCGAGCCGGCGAAGCCGGACGGGCCGAAGCCGAGGATCAGGATCCACACGGAGAGGACGAACAGGCCCGCGACGATGGAGGGGATGCCGGTCATCACGTCGACGAAGAAGGTGACGACCTTGGCGAGCGTGCCGCGGCCGTACTCGACGAGGTAGATCGCGGTCAACAGCCCGAGCGGGGCGGCGATCAGCGTCGCCAGGCCGACCTGTTCCAGGGTGCCGATGATCGCGTGGTAGACGCCGCCGCCGGGCATCGCGTCGGGCAGCGTGCCCATCGAGTGGGACAGGAAGTACCCGTCGAGGACCTTGGTGCCGCGGTCGACGGTCTCCCACAGCAGCGAGGCCAGCGGCACCACCGCGAGCAGGAAGGCGGTCCACACCACGCTGGTGGCCAGCCGGTCCTTGGCCTGGCGGCCGCCCTCGACGGCCGCGGTCAGCACGTAGGTGACGACGAGGAAGAGCAGCGCGGCGATCAGGCCCCACTGGACCGTCGAGTCCAGGCCGGCGGCCAGGCCGGTGCCGCAGCCGACGGCGACGGAGGCCAGGGCGAGGACCGGCAGCGTCCAACGGGGGAGCCGGGACTGGGTAAGGGCGAGCGGGGTGCGCGGCTCGGCGACCTTGCGGTGGCGGTGGCTGGTGGCGACGGTCATGAGGAGGCCCCCGAGTACTCCTTGCGGCGGGCGATGATCAGCCGGGCGGCGCCGTTGACGAGCAGGGTGATCACGAAGAGGACGAGGCCGGAGGCGATCAGGGCGTCCTGGCCGAAGGTGTCGGCCTCGCTGAACTTGCTGGCGATGTTCTGGGCGAAGGTGCCGCCGCCCGGGTCCAGCAGGCTTTTGCTGATCAGGAAGCTCGGGGAGAGGACCGTGGCGACCGCCATCGTCTCGCCCAGCGCGCGGCCCAGGCCCAGCATGGAGGCGCTGATGACGCCGGAGCGGCCGAAGGGGAGCACCGACATCCGGATCACCTCCCAGCGGGTGGCGCCGAGGGCCAGTGCGGCCTCCTCGTGCATCCGCGGGACCTGGAGGAAGACCTCCCGGCTGACGCTGGTCACGATCGGCAGGATCATGATCGCCAGCAGGATGCCGACGGTGAACAGCGAGCGGGCGGCCCCGTTGCTGTAGCTGAAGATCCCGGTCCAGCCGAGGTAGTCGTTCAGCCAGCTGTAGAGGCCGCCCAGGTGCGGGACGAGGAAGAGGGCGCCCCACAGGCCGTAGACGATGCTGGGGACGGCGGCGAGCAGGTCGATGACGTAGCCCAGCGGCGAGGCCAGCTTGCGGGGCGCGTAGTGCGAGATGAACAGCGCGATGCCGACCGCGATCGGGACCGCGATGAGCATCGCGAGCACCGAGCTGACGGCCGTGCCGAAGGCGAGGACCGCGATGCCGAACTTGGGCTCGGTGCCGGTGGCGTTCCAGTCCAGGGTGGTGAAGAAGTTGGCCTTGTCGCCGGATATGGCGATCACCGAGCGGTAGGTGAGGAAGGCCGCGATGGCGGCCATGATCACCAGCAGGGCTATGCCGGAACCCCGGGAGAGCCCGAGGAAGATGCGGTCACCGGGGCGGACCGCCTTGCCGGAGACCGATGCGGCGGCCGGTGGCGGGGTGTCGGATAGAGGAGGGGAGTAGTCCATGGGTTTCTCCGGTCTGCGGAGCCCGGGGGGCTCCGGCGCGGCGGTGCACCGGACGGGCGGCGGCCGGGGCGCGGGGCCCGACCACCGCCCGGTGGGTCAGGAGAGCGTGGCGACGGTCTTGCTGACCTTGTCGGCGATCTCGGTCGGGAGCGGGGCGTAGCCGAGGGCCTTGAGGGCGTCCTGGCCGTCCTTGCTGGAGATGTAGGTGAGGAAGGACTTGGTGGCCGGCAGGGTGTCGGCCTTGTTGCCCTTGTCGCAGACGATCTCGTTGGTCACCAGGGTGATCGGGTAGGCGCCCTCGGCCTTGGTGGTGTAGTCCAACTTGAGCGCCAGGTCGTTGCCCTGGCCGGCCGGCTTGGCCGCGGCGATCGCCTTGGAGGCGTTGTCGACGGTGGCCTCGACCGGGGCCTTGGCGCCGGTGTTGATCTTGACCGTGGGGATCTTGCCGGCGGTGGCGTAGGACAGCTCGAAGTAGGAGATCGCGCCGCTGGTCTGCTTGACCTGCGAGGAGACGCCGGCCGAACCGGACGCCGCCTGGCCGCCGCTGCCCTCCCACTTCTTGCCCGGCTCGTGCTTCCAGGCGCCGCCGGAGGCGCCCTTGAGGTACTTGGTGAAGTTGTCGGTGGTGCCGGAGTCGTCGGAGCGGTGGAACGCCTGGATCTTCAGGTCCGGCAGCTTGGCGCCCGGGTTGAGCTTCTTGATCGCCGGGTCGTTCCAGTTGGAGATCTGCGAGTCGAAGATCTTCGCCAGGGTGGGCGCGTCCAGGACGAGGTTGTCGACGCCGGGGACGTTGTAGCCGACCGCGATCGGGCCGCCGACCATCGGCAGGTCGATCGCCTGGCCGCCCTTGCAGACGGACTTCGACTTGGTGATCTCCTCGGGCTTCAACGGGGAGTCGGAGCCGGCGAACGCGGTCTGGCCCTGGAGGAAGGTGGTGATGCCGGCGCCGGAGCCGGTGGGCTGGTAGTTGATCTCGGTGCCCTGGCAGGCGCCGGCGTAGTTCTGCACCCAGACGTCCATGGCGTTCTTCTGTGCCGAGGAGCCGGAGGCGAGCAGCTTGCCCTTGCCCTCGCACTTGATGTTGGCCGCCTTGGCGGAGCTGCCGCTACCGCCGCTCCCACCGCTGGTGTTGTCGGAGCCGCACGCGGAAAGGGCCAGGGCACCGGAGACGGCGAGAGCGCCAACGGCGAGGGCGCGAACCCGGTTTTTGCGCTGAAGCTGCTTCACTGTCGAGAGTTCCTTCCTGGTGCGCGCCGTTTCCTCGGCGTGCGGGTGGTGGCGTGGTGGGCGGTGCCGTCGCCTGCCGGCGCACCGCGCACTCGGTACGGCCGAAATTAGGCAGATCAGGTGAAGCGGCCGATGGAGCGGAGTGAACGCACGGTGAACCTCGGCCGTCGGCTGCGTGCGGCGCGGGCCGGCGTGAGGGCCGGCTCCGGGACGCCCGCCCGGTCGTGAAGTGCCGCCCCAAAGCGCCGCGTTCGGGGCGCGGGCGCCCGTCTTCCGACGAAACGGCCCGTCGCTCTGTCGGTTTACCGGTCGGCATGGCAGCATCCGCGCCGAAGCGCGCACACGAATCGGTGCGGATGGAGCCGGAGGTGACCGGTGGGGAGCCAGGGGGCACAAAGGGGCGTTCGGGACGTGGTGGGGGAGCGGGACGCACGGGGGCTACGTGGCCCACGGGGCGGCCGGTTGGCGGTCTGTACCGCGGTCGTGCTCTGTGCGACGGGGCTGCTCGGCGGGACGGCGACGGCGGCGCAGCACAGGCCCGCCCCGACACCGCCGCCCGACGGCGGGGCGCGCCCTCTCGACGAGGTGCGCAAGGAGATCGAGGGGCTCTACCGCACGGCGGAGCGGGCCACCGACGCGTACAACGCCGCCGAGGAGCAGGTCCAGCTCCAGCAGAAGAAGATCGTCGAGCTGGCCCGCACCATCGTCGCCGCGCAGGGCCGGCTGGCCACCCTCAAGCGGCAGGCCGGGGCGCTGGCCAGCGCGCAGTACCGGGCGGGCGGCATTCCCCCCGAGGCGAAGCTGGTGCTCAACACCGATCCCGAGGCGTTTCTGGCCAATGCCGACCTGGTCCGCAAGGGGCAGCAGGCGATCAAGGGCGTGATCGGCCAACTCACGCACCTCAAGAGTGACTTGGACGGCTACGCCCAGGACGCCAGCCACCGCTGGGAGCAACTGGAGGCCGATCGCCGGAAGAAGGACGCCGCCCGGAAGCAGATCAACGACAAGATCGACGCGGCGAAAGCGCTGGAATCCCGGCTGGCCGCCAAGGAAAAGGACCGGCTGCGGAAACTGGAGGACGACCAGGCGCTGCTGACCCAGCAGAAATGGCTCGACTCCGGCGCGCTCCGGGATATCCGCGGAAAAGCCTCCGAGCAGGGCAAGAAGGCGATTTCCTACGCCACTTCGCAGATCGGCAAGGAATACGTCTGGGGCGCGGTGGGCCCCAACACCTTCGACTGCTCCGGGCTCACCCTGCGGGCCTGGCAGGCCGCCGGCCGGACCATTCCGCGCACCTCGCAGGAGCAATGGCGACAACTGCCCCGGGTGCCGCTCAAGGAGATGCGCCCGGGCGACCTCATCATCTATTTCTCGGACGCCAGTCACGTCGGGATGTACCTCGGCGACGGCGCGATCGTGCACGCCCCGCGCCCCGGCCGGCAGGTGACCATCACCGGCGCCGGCTCGATGCCGATCCTGGGGGTGGTCCGGCCGGACGGTGAGCGGGCCGGCTGACCGGGCGGGCCGGGCGGCACGGAATGATTCCGGACATTCTCCGGCCGCCCCTGGTCGCCCGCTTACCGTCGATTGCCCCCTTTTCTGTGCGCGTTCGACGGTGCGTTCCACACCGCGTTCCGTGTGGCGTCCGTTACGCGTTCCGCCCCGCGTTACCCGTCGTACGGGCGGAATCGACGGCGTTACCGGAAGTCAACGGGCGACCGGATGGGGCAATTTCTCCGGGATCGGTCGCGGTGGCGCGGGGCTGGCTTTCCGTAGCGAAGCGGTAGCGGATTGCGCTCGGGTGGGGTGATGTTCGTCATTCCGCGTGCCGGGCTCCCCAGGTGAAGTGCCATATCGGCGTTGGCATATGACGAAGGCCGCGTGCCAAAGGGCATTCCGCGCCCGGTGCTCCGGACGCTATGGTCGCCATTCGATGCCCGGTAGCGCCCTGCTCAGCTGACCGACGAGCGGGGTCGAGCCGGGCACGGTGGTGCGCCGGACGGTGCGCTACCGCACCCCTCGGGGGGAGGGAAGGAAGCAGACCCATGCCCGTACCCGTACCGCGCCCGCGGACGGCCGTGCTGCCGCACCAGGCAGGACCGGTGAACGCAGGCTGCGCGGAGACCCGCGCGGCCGCCGCCGGCGTGCCCGCGCACGGGGGCTGCTCCGGGGCTTCCCCCGCTCCGCAGGACGCGCCCCACGGGCCCGTCGGTTCCGCCCCGTTGCCCCGGGACCTCCCGGAGGCCGGGCTGCCGCGGCCCGCCGCGGACCCTCGCCTTCCGGCCGGCCGGAAGGCTGCCCACCAGGTGAACGGCCATGCGCCCACCACCGGGGCCGAGACCGTGTCCTCCGCCACACCGCCCGACCCCGAGGTCGAGCCCGTCGCCGCCATGGAGCCGGCGCCCGAGCCGCCCGCCCACGGGCTGACGCTGCTCCTCATCGGCGAGGACCCGAACAACCACGTCCCGGAGATGTGGGACTGGGCCGGCCGCAAGGTCCGGCTGCGCACCGCCCGCAACCTCACCGAGGCCGAGCGGCTGCTCACCGACGACGTGGACTGCATCCTGCTCGACCTCACCCCGGCCGAACCGGCCGGCCGCGAGGAGCGCGACGGGACCCGCGCCGGCGGCTCCGGCGACGAACTCGCCGCCGTCCGCGCCGTCTTGCGCATGGCCCCCGCGCAGGCCGTCCTCGTCCTGACCTGCGAGACGGACGCCGAGCGGGCCGCCGACGCGGTGCGGGTGGGCGCCCAGGACTACCTCTTCCGCGACGAGTTGGACGGCAAGGTGCTCAGCCGCGCGGTCCGCTACGCCGTGGAGCGCAAGCGCGCCGACCTCGCCCAGCGCCAGCTCACCGAGTCCCGGCTGCGCGCCCAGGAGAACGCCCGCCTGGAGCGCGGCCTGCTGCCCACCCCGCTGCTCGACGGCTCGGAACTGCGCTTCGCCGCCTGCTACCGGCCCGGCCGCAGCCGCGCCCTGCTCGGCGGCGACTTCTACGACACCGTCCGCACCCCGGACGGCACCGTGCACGCGATGATCGGCGACGTCTGCGGCCACGGCCCCGACGAGGCCGCGCTCGGCGTCGAACTGCGCATCGCCTGGCGGGCGTTGACCTTCGCCGGGCTCTACGGCGACGAGCTGCTGGCCACGCTCCAGAAGGTGCTGGAGAACGAGCGCCCCGACGACGAGATCTTCGCGACGCTGTGCACCGTCGACATCTCCGAGGACGGCCACCGGGCCGGGGTCTGCCTGGCCGGCCACCCCGCGCCCCTGCTGGCCCGCGCCGGGCAGCAGCCGGAGCTGCTGCCGTACGAGTTCGGCGGCCCGGCGCTCGGGCTGCTGCCGCAGGCCCGCTGGCCGCGCCGCCAGGTCGAGTTGGGCGCCGCCTGGAGCCTGCTGATGTACACGGACGGCCTGATCGAGGGCCGGATCGGCGAGGGCACCCGGCGCCTGGGCCAGGAGGGCATGACCGCACTCGTCACCCGCCAGATGGCCAGCGGTCTCCAGGGCGAGGAGCTGCTGGAGGCATCGGTGCGCGAGGTGCGCGCGCTCAACGGCGGGGAGCTCACCGACGACGTGGCGGTGCTGTTGCTGGACCGGCGGTAGCCGGCGGGTCTCCCCGGTCTCCCAGGGTGCCGTCGGGCCCGCCCGGGCTCAGCGGCCGCCGTTGTACGGCCCGTACGGCCCGTCCGAGCTGGAGCCCTTGCGGAAGCCTCGGCCGCCGCCGCCCACCGCGCGCAGCGCCGGGCGGACGTCGACGGTGTAGACGATCACCGCGATCACGCCGATGATCGGCAGGAACGACAGCAGCGGCAGCAGGAACAGCAGCGCCGTGGCGATCCCGAGGAAGACCAGCCACATCGCCTTGTTGTTCTTGTCCGCCGCGCGGTAGGCGGCCTCGCGGCGGGTGGCCGCATCGACGAGCATCACGGCGGCATACACGCCGAGAGCGAGCTGAACCCAGCTCAGTACGCTCTGAAACCCGTAAATCAGCACGCCGTCCACCACCCGTTAGCCGTTCACCCAGGAAACTCGGTCTGTCATCTCGGTCCGTGCGGCCCTTTCCGCCCCACCGTACCCGGACAACGGGCCGGGCACGTGAACAGTGCCCGGCCCGCCGATGGATCACCGCTCACCGGTGGCTCACTTCGCCGACGGCGGGGTGCTCTTCTTCGCCGGGCCCGCGGCGGGCTTGCGCGGCGCGGCCGGCTTCTTCGCCGTGGCGGTCTTGGGCTCGGTGGAGGCGGTGGCCTTCGTCTGGGCGGGGGCCCCGTTGGCCGGAACGGTCTTGGCGCGGCCGCTGCCCGCGCCCTCGCCCGCGCTCTCCTTGGCCGGCTGCGGCTCGATCGCCACCGCCAGCTCCTCGACTTGCTCGGCGGCGCCGCCGCGCCAGTTCTGCACCGCGCCGCGGCCGCGCTCGGCCAGCTCGTCGTAGGTCTCGCGGGCCTGCACGGCGACCTCGGCGGCCCGGCCGACACCGCGCAGCGCCAGCTCCTGCGCCTGGTCGCGGACCTTCTTCACATCCCCGTCCAGCGACCCCAGCAGCTGGGTCAGCCACTCCTGGGCCTCCTTGGCCTGCTTAGTGACTACGGCCTGGATGTCCTTGGGGTCGGTGCTGCGGACGGCGTCGAAGCGCTTGGGCGCCTCGGCCTTGATCTTCTCGACCAGCTGCGGCACCTCGCCCAGCTTCTCGGCGGCCAGGTCGGCGGTACCGGCCAGGGCGTACAGCGGGGTCGCGTCGGTCAGGGCCTTGCGGACGTCATCGGTGGTGATGGCCATGACGTGGTTCCTCCTGGAAACGATGGGGTTGCTCAGGTGGCGTGCGGGCCGCCGTCGGCCTCTGTCTCATGGGGGCGGCCCCCGTCCTCGGACCCGTCGCCGGCCCGGTGCGGACCGCCGTCGGCCGCGGCACCGCCGAGCCCGTTCTCCTTGCGGAAGGACTCGTAGATCTGCAGCAGGACCTGCTTCTGCCGCTCGTTCAGCGACGGGTCGGTGAGTATCGCGGTCTGCACCCCGGCGCCGTCCGGGGCCCGCCGCTCGTCCAGGATTCCGGCCTGGACGTACAGCGTCTCGGCGGATATCCGCAGCGCCTTGGCCAACTGCTGGAGGATCTCCGCGCTCGGCTTGCGCAGCCCGCGCTCGATCTGGCTGAGGTACGGGTTGGACACCCCCGCGGCATCCGCGAGCTGCCGCAGGCTGAGCTGCGCGGTGCGCCGCTGCTCCCGCAGGAACTCGCCGAGATTGCCGACATTGAGTGATGCCATGACTCGATACTGCACGGTAGCGCTAACTCTTGCAAGCAAGTGCTAGCAAGAGTGACGCGGTCTTGGCGGGGGCGTCCTCTTCGATCGAGGCCCGCGTGGCGCCCTCGTGCGCGGCGGCCGTGACGTGGTGGGCGGGTGCTGTCGGTGGGGCGTCGGCGGTCCGTCGGTGGGGTGTTGGCGGTCACTGCGATCGTGGGCGGGGACCGGGGGCGGGGCGGCAGGGCGTGCGTCATGGCCGGCCCGTCGTCCCGGCGTTCTGCTCGTCGTGCCTCGTGCCATAAGGGAGCCCCGCATGTCGTCTGTGCCGTCCGTGCCCTCCGTCCCGCGCTGGGACGTCCACCGGTTGCCGTCCGCCGACGGCAGCACCTTCCTGGTCACCGGCGGCAACGCGGGCATCGGGTACTTCGTCGCCGAGCAGCTCGCCGCGACCGGGGCCGAGGTCATCCTGGGGAGCCGGAACCCGGCGCGGGCCGAGGACGCCCTGGGGGTGCTGCGTGCCCGGGTCCCCGGTGCGCGGGTGCGGGCCGTCCGGATGGACCTCGCCGACCTCGCCTCCCTCCGGGGCGCGGTGGAGTCCCTGGAGGTGACGCGCCTCGACGCGGTGGTCCACAACGCCGGCGTCGCGCTCGACGGGCCGGCGCGCCAAGAGACCGGCGACGGCCATGAGTTGATGTTCGGCACCAACCACCTCGGGCACTTCGCGCTGACCCGGTGGCTGCTGCCGCTGCTGTCGACCGCGCCGGCGGGCCGCGTGGTGACCATGGGGAGCTTCGCGGCCAAGACCGAGCAACTGGACCTGGACGACCTGGAGTCCCGGCGCGACTACCGGGCCAAGCGCACCTACGGACGGTCCAAACTGGCGCAGATGCACTTCGGGTTCGAACTGGACCGTCGGCTGCGGGCCGCCGGCAGCCCGGTGGCGAGCGTGGTGGTCCATCCGGGCGGCGCCCTCGACTCCCGCACCCCCGGCCGCCCTCCGGTGCACGTCCGGACCGTCGGCGCCTGGCTGGGCGGGCTGCCCGCGGCCGCCGTCCTCCAGGGCAAGGACGCCGGGGCGTGGCCGGCGGTGCGCGCGGTGCTCGATCCGGGCGTGCGCGGCGGGCAGTTGTGGGGACCTCGGGTCCTCGGCCTGCGCGGCCGGCCGCGCAGCGAGCCGCGGTGGCGCAATCTGGTCGACACCGAGGTCGCCGCCCAACTCTGGGCGTCCAGTTGCGCGTTGACCGGGGTCGAACCGGTTGTCGCGCCGTGAGCGGGCCGGGCGGCCGGCGCCGCCGCCCGGCCGCCCTACGGGAGCGGAGGGCGGCCACCTAGGGTGGACGGGCACGATCGTTCGACAGCGACAGACGGGGGTGGCCATCATGGCGCACAAGGCGGACTCGAACCCGATACGGCGGCGGCTGCGCTCCGGCACCGTCATCCTCGGCGGCATGGGGACGCTCGCCGCCGCCCTCACCTCCTGCGCCTCGGAGCCGGACAAGCGCTGCGTGGACCCGAACAGTTATGACGCGGCCCAGGGTTACCGCGTGGTCAGCCCGGCGCGGTGCAAGGGGAGCGCGGCGCCCGGCAGTACCACGAGCGGCCGCTGGTACTACGGCTCCGGCAGCTCCGGCCGCTATGTCAAGGGCGGCTCGTTCGACAAGAGCACCGCCGTCACCCGCGGTGGCTTCGGCTCCCGGTCCGGCTCCTCCGGCGGCTGACCGCGTGATGCGCCGCCACACCATCGAGCCCCGCCCCGACTGGCAGGCCACCGTCGAGGCCCAGGGGTTGATCTACCCGCTCACCCGTTACCCGGACGACTCGCTGCGCCCCTACTGGGACGAGAGCGCCTACTACTCCTTCACGGCCGACGAGGTCGAGGGGCTGGAGGAGGTCGTCGCGGAGCTGCACGGCATGTGCCTGGCCGCCGCCGAGCACCTCGTCGCCCACGACCGGCTCGCCGACCTCGGCATCACCGACCCCCGGGTGGCCGCCCGGGTCGCCGAGGCATGGCGCCGCCGCGCCGAACTCCCCTCCCTCTACGGCCGTTTCGACCTGCGCTACGACGGCCGTGGCCCGGCCAAGCTGCTGGAGTACAACGCCGACACCCCCACCTCCCTGGTGGAGGCCGCCAGCCCGCAGTGGTTCTGGATGGAGGACCGGTTCCCGGCCGCCGACCAGTGGAACTCGCTGCACGAGCGGCTGGTCGCCGCCTGGCAGCGGCAGGCCGCGCTGCTGCCTCCCGGCGCCCCGCTGCACTTCGCGCACTCGGCCGACGACGAGCTCGGCGAGGACCTGATGACCGTCGCCTACCTGCGCGAGACGGCCGAACAGGCGGGCCTTGAGACCGAGGCCATCGCCATGGAGGAGATCGGCTGGGACCCGCTCTCCGGCCGCTTCGTCGACCAGCGGCTGCGCTTCGTCCGGGCCTGCTTCAAGCTCTACCCCTGGGAGTGGCTGACCACCGACGCCTTCGGCCCGCACGTCCTGGACACCCTCGACAACGGCGGCGCCACCGGCACCACCCTGTGGATCGAGCCCGCCTGGAAGATGCTGCTCTCCAACAAGGCGCTGCTGGCCGTCCTTTGGGAGCTCTTCCCCGACCACCCCAACCTGCTGCCCGCCTACCTGGACGGCCCCCGCGACCTGCCCGCCGGCCCCGGTTACGTCGCCAAGCCCCTGCTGGGCAGGGAGGGCGAGGGCGTCACCGTCCACCCACCGGGAGCCGACCCGGTCCGGCCCGAAGGGCCCTGCTGCTACCAGGCGTTGGCCCCGCTGCCCGACTTCGACGGCAACCGGGTGGTGCTCGGCGCCTGGGTGGTCGACGGCGAGCCGGCCGGGCTCGGCATCCGAGAGTCGGCCGGCCTGGTCACCGACGGCTACGCCCGCTTCCTGCCGCACGTCATCCGGTGAGAGAGCCCGGGCGGGCGCGGCGACCGACACCGCCCCCGGAGGGGCGCCGGGCTGCGTAATTACCCTTCTCCTCCTACTCCTTGAGCCAGAAGCTGACGGCGTCCAGCCAGGCGTCGAGGAGGTCGAGGTCGCCGGTGATCTCGACCGGGCCGGTGTGTGCGCCGACCGGACCGGGGATCGGGCCGCGGGTGGGGAGGCGGCCGTAGACGAGCAGCAGGAGGTCGCTCAGGGCGCCGCGGACGGTGGTGGTGGCCTGCGTGGCGAGGGTGCCGGCGGGCGGGCGGTGCCAGGTGAGCGCGTCGGCCTCCAGGCCGATCAGCCAGTCCGCCGCGGCCTCGGGGGTGGCGTCGGTGGCCTGGAACCTCAGGCTGTGGCCGGCGCCCATGAACGCGCATATCCGCGGCCTGGGTTCGAGCACCACCGGCAGTGAGCCGAAGGACATCCACTCGTCCAGGGCGTCGAGGGCGACGTCCTCGACGACGGCGAACGGGCGGTTGGCCGGGGCCGGGCCGGCGGGGGACCGGGCGGTGGCGAAGGCGGCGTCCGCGCGGTGCACCACCGTCTCGTGGGTCATCCGGCGGGCCCAGAAGGCCGGCGTGCCGCCCGGGGCCACCGTCCAGACCGCGGTGTCGGGCCCGGTGGTGCGCAGGACGTCGGCCAACTGCTCGGCGCCCTCGGTGAGCCAGGCGCCGAGCGCGGCCGCGTCCACATCGGCATAGCCGGTGACGTCGTTGACCAGGTCGTCGGGGACCGGGTCGGTGGCCCTGGTCCGGACGATGGTGTCGACCCAGCGGTGCGCACCGCCGAGGTGGCGCACCAACTGGGCGAGCGTCCAGCCGGGGCAGGTGGGCACCGGCGCCGAGAGGTCGGCGTCGGACAGACGGGTGCTCAACAGGGCGGTCTGGGCGACGATTTCGGCACAGTGGCGGTCATAGCTCATCGAAGCCATGTGCCCACCGTACGGCGACCCACTGACAACGGCGAGGGAGTTACCCGCTACGGAGCCGTGGCGCTCCCGGGGCCGGCCGGGCGGGTGCCGATGACGACGGTGGCGAAGAGCTCGTCGGAGGTGGCCACTTGGGGGAGCAGCCCGCTCTGCCGGAAGGTCCGCACCGCCCGGGCCGCCTGGCGTTCGCCGGTCTCCACCAGGAGGTGGCCGCCCGGCGCCAGCCATCGGGGCGCGGCCGCGGTCACCCGCCGCAGCACGTCGAGCCCGTCCGCGCCGCCGTCGAGCGCCACCAGCGGCTCGTACTCGCGGGCCTCCGGCGGCAGCAGCCCGACCTCCTCGGTGGGCACGTAGGGGATGTTGGCCGTCAAGACGTCGATCCGCCCCTGGAGTTGGGCGGGGAGCGGGGCGAACAGGTCGCCCTCGTAGACCAGGCCGCCGCCGGCGGCGGCCACGTTGCGGCGGGCGCAGCGCACCGCGGCCGGTTCGATGTCGGCGGCGTGCAGTTCGACCTCGCCCAGCGCGGCGGCCAGGGCGGCCCCCACGGCGCCGGAGCCGCAGCACAGATCGACCGCCACGGGGCGCCGGCCGGTCCGCCCGGCGGCCCGGCGCCCGAGGGCGACGGCCTGGTCCAGCAGGAACTCGGTGCGCCGGCGCGGCACGAAGACCCCCGGGCCCACCGCGATCCGCAGACCGCCGAACTCGGCCCAGCCGAGGACGTGTTCCAGGGGGTGGCCGGACACCCGCCGCTCCACCATGGCGGCGAGGTCGGCCGGGGTGCGGGCGGTGTTGATCAGCAGCGCGGCCTCGTCCTCGGCGAAGACGCAACCGGCGGCGCGGAGACGGGAGATGACCACCGGGGCCTGCGGTGCGGCGGTGGTCCGGGGTGACGGGTGGGACTGGTGGGGCTGGTGGGACGGCATGGCGGTGAGCCTTTCGGGATGCCGTGCGGCGCGTCCCGAGTCACGGATGTCGGGCGGTCACCTGGAGCCGGTGGACGCACGGACGCGAGACGGGAGCACCTGCCTGGACTGGCGGGGAATCGGTCTCACCTCCTTGGTGCGGCACGGGCGGGCACGCTCCGGCGCGACGGTGCGCGCCGGTGGCGGGGCCACAGTACCCGACCTGGTGAGCGTCCCGGCGCGCTCGTCGAGGGTCCCGGGCGGAGTCCGCCCGCCCCTGCCCGCGCATCAAGTGCCGGAAAGTACTTGCCAGTTTGGAAAGTTCTTGTCAGCATGGTGAGTGTCGAAAGCATGAGCGACGACATGAGTGATGAGGGGGAGTGTCATGGGGGATTACGCGTCCAACGACGCCGCGGCCGCGCTGGCCCGCGCGGCGCAGTTGGGATCCACGGTCCGCAAGGGCACGCGGTGGTACGTGCGGTATCAGTTCGTCTTCGGTGGTGTGACCGGCCTGGCGGTGTTCGCGATCGGTGTGCTGAAGGCCCCGTACGGAGTGGCGGTCGGCACCGGACTTCTGGTGGCTGTGGTGTCCTGGCTCTCGGTCTATGCGGCGCGACAGCCCGTCTCCCGCCGAGGGTTCGGCATCCGGCACGGCATCATGATCGGCACCTGGGGGCTGTTGTACGCCGCAGTGCTGGCGCTCGGCATCATCTTCTTCCCGGGCGTGGCCGCCTGGTGGGTGCCGGGCGCGGTGGTGGTCGCCCTGCCCGGGCTGATAGGCGGCTATCTGGAGGCCCGCCGGTGACGGAGCAGCGCGAGACCACCCGCGAGACCACTCTCGGGACGACCGGCGAGGCGAGCGCGGTGCGCGCGGCGCCGGAGGACCCCAAGTCCCCCGGCGGCGCCGCCCCGCGCGCCGGCAGCCATCCGCGTCACGGGCTGGACGAGGTCATCCACGCCCCCGTCCGCTTCTCCATCGTGGCGACCCTGGCGGCCGCCGAGAAGGCCGAGTTCGCGTTCGTGCGCGATACCGTCGAGGTCAGCGACTCGGTCCTCTCGCGGCAGGTCGCCACGCTGGAGAAGGCCGGCTATGTCGCGGTCACCAAGGGGTACATCGGCAAGCGCCCGCGCACCTGGCTCGCCCTCACCTCGGACGGCCGGGCGGCCTTCGCCGCGCACTGCCGGGCCCTGCGCGCCATAGCGCGCGACGCCACCTGACGGCCTCTGGCGACCTCCGACGACCTTTGGCGGCATCTGACGACACCTGCCGGCGCCGGGCGGGCGGGCGCGGATGCCCACCGCCCGCGAAGTGCCACCGCGCGAAGCCCGGTTGACGGCGAAGCCCCGGTTGACGGCGAAGTCCGGTTGCCTTCGCAGACCGGTTGCCTTCGAAGATCTGTCGCCTTCGCGGATCGGTTGACTTGGAGCGCACTCCAACTCCTACCGTCTGAGGCGGGTTGCGGGACCACGGTCCCCGGGCCGGCCGCGGCCGCCCCGCCCGTTCCGTTCGTGTACGTCCCAGGAGGTAGCAGCATGACCGAGATTCCCACCCGCCACCTCGGCGGCCTCGCGGTGTCCGCGCAGGGCCTCGGCTGCATGGGGATGAGCCACGGCTACGGCGCCTCGGACGACAACCAGTCGATCGCCACCCTCCACCGCGCGCTCGACCTCGGCGTCTCCCTGCTGGACACCTCCGACTTCTACGGCGCCGGCCACAACGAGGAGTTGATCGGCAAGGCGATCGCCGGCCGGCGCGACGAGGTGGTGCTGGCCACCAAGTTCGGCTTCGCCAACCGGCTCGGCGAGCCCACCCAGATCCGCGGCGACGCCGCCTACGTCCGCCAGGCGTGCGACGCCTCGCTGCGCCGCCTCGGCGTCGACCACATCGACCTCTACTACCAGCACCGCGTCGACCCCGACGTCCCCATCGAGGAGACCGTCGGCGCGATGGCGGAGCTGGTCGCGGCGGGCAAGGTGCGCCACCTCGGCCTGTCCGAGGCGGGCGCGGAGACCATCCGGCGGGCCCACGCGGTCCACCCGATCGCCGCGCTGCAGAGCGAGTGGTCGCTGTGGACCCGCGACCTGGAGCCGGAGATCGCGCCGCTCTGCCGCGAACTGGGCATCGGCCTGGTCCCGTTCTCCCCGCTCGGCCGCGGCTTCCTGACGGGGCGTTACACCTCCGTCGAGGGCCTGCCGGAGTCCGATCTGCGCCGCACCCAGCCCCGCTTCGCCGACGGCAACCTCGAACGGAACCTCGCGATCGTGGCCAAGTTGGAGGAGCTCGCCGCCGAAAAGGGCGTCACCACCGGCCAGTTGGCGCTGGCCTGGGTGCAGCACCGCGGCGACGACGTCGTCCCGATTCCCGGCACCCGCCGCGAGAAGTACCTGGCGGAGAACCTCGCGGCGCTGGAGGTGACCCTCTCCACCGAGGAGCTCGCCGCCATCGACGCCACGGCCCCCGTGGGCCAGGTCGCCGGCACCCGCTACGACGCGGTGAACATGACCTACGTCAGCAAGTGACCCACGGGCACGGCCGGCCGGCGCCGCGGGCACCGGCCGGCCGCCGCCCCGGCTCACGCCGGCGACATCACCTCGTAGAGATTGCGGTCGGCGTCGACGAAGAACAGCCCACGGGGGCACAGCGGATGGTCGATGCTGCCGTTGTCCGGGTGGCCCGGGTCGTTGCCGTAGGGGACGCCGGCCGAGCGGAGGCGGGCGAGGATGCCGTCGAAGGTCTCCGGGTCGACGTCGAAGGCCAGGTGGTGGCCCTCGGGGTCCGGGACGGCCATGAAGTCCAGGGTGAGCGTCCCGTTCACCCGGACCGGGGCGAAGTGCCCGTTCCGGCCGGCCGGCGGCAGCTCGGCCAGGCCCATGACCGAGGCGAAGAAGCGGGCCGCCGCGCGGTGGTCGGTCGCCGGGACGATGGTGTGGTTGAGGGTGACGGGCATCAGGCGCTCCCCGGCTCGGTAAGGGTGCCGTGCAGCAGCACGGAGATCAGTTCTTCGGGGGCGAGCGGCGCATCGGCCGGGTCGGCCGGCGAGGGCAGCCGGCTGAAGAGCAGGCCCAGGAAGGCGGCGGCCACCCGCTCGGGGCTCAGCCGCAGCGCCTCCCGGTCCGGCTCGATCAGCTCCGCCACGGCCTCCCGCAGCGCGGCGAAGGACCGGGCCCGCCCGTCCTCCGGCGGCTCGCCGCCCGCCCGCGCCCGGCCCGGCCACCCGCCGTCGCCGCGGTGCCCGGTGGCATAGAGGCTCCGCAGCACGGTCCCCATGCGCTCCATGTGGGCGTAGAGGGCCTCGGCGGCCTCGGCGAGCCGCGCGTTCAGCGGTTCGTCGAGCGGGATCGAGGCCAGTTCGCGCAGTACGTGGTCGACGCCCGCGGCCTCGGCCAGGCAGGCGTCCAGCAGCGCGTCCTTGTCCTTGAACGCACGGAAGACGGTGCCCTCGCCGATCCCGGCGGCGCGGGCGATCTGGCTGGTGGTGACGGCCGTCCCGTGCTCGGCGACCAGCGGCAGCGCGGCCGCGACGATCATCGCCCGGCGCTGCTCGACGCTCATAGCGGGAGCGCGACGGCGAGAAGGCTTCTCCACTAAGGGAGTTGAAGGTTTCGTCATGCCGTTCACGTTACGGAGTGAGTGCTCACTCCGTCAATGCCCGGTGCGCAACCAGGCCCCGATCCGCGCACAACCAGGCCCCCGACCCGCGCGCAACGGACGCCCGCCCCTGCGCAACAGGCGCCCCCACCGCACCCTCCCTAGACTGCGAAGTGAGCGGGCCAGGCGCCCCGCCCGCCCCGGCGGCGGGCCGACCGCCCCGCGGCGACGACCGGTGAGACCCGAGGGCGGCGAGCCATGCGGTGGAAGCTGGAACTGGTGCCGATCCCGGTGCGCGACGTGGAGCGCGCCAAGCGGTTCTACAGCGAGCAGGTGGGGTTCACCGTCGATCACGACCTCCGCCTCGGCGACGGCGTGCGCATCGTCCAGCTCACCCCGCCCGGCTCACACTGCTCGATCGTGCTCGGCGCCGGCGACGGGGTGACCCGGGTGCGCCCCGGCTCGGTGCAGGGCGTGCAGTTGGTGGTGCCCGATGTGGTCGCGGCCCGCGGCGAGTTGCTGGCCCGCGGGGTGCCCGTCGGGCCCGTGCAGCACGTGGCGGACGGCGCGCTGGCTGACGGCCCCGGCGGGGCCTGGAACTCCTTCGTCTACTTCGACGACCCCGACGGCAACGGCTGGGCGATCCAGGAGGGCGCCGCGGAGTCCACCGCCCCGGGGGACGGGGCGTGACCCGGGGTCAGTACGGGCGGCCCGACGCTCCCCGGATCACCAGGCGTCCCCTGGATCACCCGGCATCCGGATGCCGCTGGTTCCAAGTGGCCTCCAGGTGGGCCATGTTGGCGCGCCCCCAGGCGCCCAGCGGGGCCAGCGCCTCGTTGAGCGACGCGCCCAGCCCGGTCAGTGCGTACTCGACCCTCGGCGGCACCTGGTCGAACACCCGCCGGTCGACGATGCCGTCGGCCTCCAACTCGCGGAGCTGCTGGGCCAGTACCTTCTCGCTGATTCCCGGCAGCTCGCGGCGCAGCTGACCGAACCGCCGGGGCCCCTGGGCGAGCGCCCACAGCAACAGCACCTTCCACTTGCCGCTGATGACGTCCACCGCGGCGTCCAGCCCGCACTCGTAGGGCCCCGTGCGCCCGCCCATGCCGTTCCCCTCGCGTTCCCCGCACCCGTTCGTGCGTCAAGTATCGACGATCACGAGCGGGTGCGGGGCGGCTCAGTTGCCGTACGGGCGGGCGGTGCGCGCCTCCCGCAGCGCCACGGCCCACCAGCCGAGTTGGCGCAGCAGGGCATCGGCGGCCTGGGCGGGCGGGACCGGGTCGTGCAGCTTCCCCTCGTCGTCGAAGGGGCCGGCGGTGAGCGCGAAGCTGACCGTCTCGCGGACCGTCGTGGCGTGCAACTCCGCGAAGACCAGCCGAAGTTGCTCGACCGCCCGCAGGCCGCCGGAGATCCCGCCGTACGAGACGAAGCCGACCGGCTTGGCCTGCCACTCGGAGCGCAGCAGGTCGATGGCGTGCTTGAGCGGGGCCGGGAACGAGTGGTTGTACTCCGGCGTGATCACGACGAACGCGTCCGCCTGCTCGACGCGCTTGGCGTAGGCGAGGAACTCCTCGCTGCCGGGCCGCAGTTCGTACGGGCGGACGGCGTCCAGGTCGATGACGTCGAGGAGGAGGTGCGGGTGCGAGGTGGCGACGTGCCGGGTGAACCACTCGGTGATGACCGGGGCGAACCGGCCCTCGCGGGTGCTGCCGACGAGGACGGCGAGGGTGAAGCGCTCTGCGGACATGAAAGGCCCTTCGTGACGGAGCGGGTGTGACGCCCCAGACGCTAGAACCTCGACCAAACTTGAGGTCAAGTGGCGGAGGGGCGGGGTGCGGCCCGCCCCCGGCACCGCCGGTCGTCAGCGCCCCCGCCCGTCACTGAGCGCCGAACAGCTTCAGCAGCTCCGTCTTCTGGAACATCCGGGCCGTCTCGATCGCCGACGGCGTGCCGGCCGCCGGGTCCGCGCCGTGCGCCAGCAGGACCTTGACGACCTCGTCCTCCCCCTTGAACACCGCGCCGGCGATGGGGGTTTGGCCCCGGTCGTTGGGGCGGTCGGCGTCGCCGCCGCGCTGCAACAGGGCCTCCACTGTCGTCGGGTGGCCGTGGTAGGCGGCCAGCATCACGAGGGAGTCGCCCTTGTCGTTCGTCAGGTTGGCGGGCACGCCCGCGTCGACGTAGGCGGCGACGGTGTCGGTGTCACCGTGGCGCGCCAGGTCGAACACCTTGGCCGCGAGCTGGAGCACCTCGGGGTCGTGCGCGTGCTCGACCCCCTCGGGGCCCTGCTGCGGGGAATGCGCGTCGCTCATGGTGGCCGGCCTCCTGCTGTGGTGGGTGGTGAGCGCGCATGTGTTGCGGCTCACCGCCACTCTAGATTTACCCGGCCCCGCGCGTGACGGATGCGGGGGCCCGGATTCCGCAGGAGTCACCGGGGCGTCCCCGCCGACGGGGCCCGGCGGAGGCCCACCCCGCCGGGAACCCCCTACGGGTCCGGTCAGAACGCCGCGCGGATCTCGCCCACCCGGCTGCCGCCGCCGTGCAGCGGCACGTCCTCGATGCGCGCGAGCACCGGGTCGTCCACGCCCAACTCGCGCAGGACCCGGGCCAGCACCGGCCCCAGCGTCCGGGTCGCCCCGTCGTCGATCTTGAAGGCCAGCGCCCGGCCGTCGGGCAGCGCCAGCGCCTGCACCGCCTCGGCGCCCATCTTGGACAGCGTGCCGGGCAGCGCCTGCATCAGCCAGGTGTCGGGCCGGCGGGTACCGGCGACGTACTCCGGGTGCGCCCGCATCGCGTCCGCCACCCGCCGCTCCGGCGTGCCCGGCTCGGCCAGCACGAAGTGGCGGTAGGCCCGCGCCAGCCCCGTCAGCGAGAGCGACATCAGCGGGGCGCCGCAGCCGTCGGTGCCGATGTGGGCGACGTCCTCGCCGCCCGCCGTGCGCACCACGTCGAGGATGAGCTGCTGGAGCGGGTGGTCCTGCTCCAGGTACGTCGCCAGCGGCCAGTCGTTGAGCGCGCAGGCGGCGAGCATCGCGGTGTGCTTGCCGGAGCAGTTCATGGTGAGCCGGTCGCGGACGTTGCCGGCGGCGAGGTAGTGCTCGGCCTCCTCCGGGTCCAGCGGCAGGTCCGGCGGCGTCTGGAGCTGCTCGGCGGTCAATCCGTGCTCGGCGAGCATGGTCCGGACCAGATCGAGGTGGAAGCCCTCGCCGGAGTGGCTGGCCGCGGCCAGCGCCAGCCGCTCACCGGTCAGCTCCAGGCCGGCCCGCAGGATCGCGGCGGCCTGCATCGGCTTGTTGGTGGAGCGGGGGAAGACCGGGGCGTCGACGTCGCCGAGCGCCCGCTCCACGCTCCCGTCGGCGGCCAGCACCACCAGCGAGCCCCGGTGCCGCCCCTCGACGAAACCGGACCGGACGACCTCGGCGAGCACCGGCGACGGCCCCGAGGGCGTCGCCGCCGCCGCGGACGGCGACTGCTCGGGTATCGGGGTGGGCGAGGAGGAGGACTTCGACGGGGTCACGGCCGGCCTTCCGGGGACGGGACCCGCGGCCCCGGAGGCGGCTTGTGGCCGATCAGGACAGCAGGTCGTCTACTTGCGCTTCGCCTTCACGGTACCTGCGGGCGATTTCCGCACTGCAATCGTCGGTGGTGCGCTGCAGGGACTGCCGGCGCTGCGAGATCCCCCGCTCGTGACGGATCAGCCGCCCCATCGCGTCCTGCAACTCCTCGTCCGTACGGGCCGTGAGGTCCGAGAGCTCCACCTCGCCGAGCATCTCGTCGGCGAGCCGGCGGCACTCCTCGCTGTGCGGGGTGCCCAGCGTCACGTGCCGGGCCGACGAGCGCTGGCGGGACGGCAGGTCGGTGAGGATCTCCGGCAGCCGGTCCAGCAGCGCCGAGTGGGCCCCGGTGCGGCGGGCGATCTCGGCGCGGAGAATGTCGATCCGCCCCTGGAGGAGACGGCGCAGATAGCTGAGGTCGGCCTCCTCCTGCTGGCAGTCACGGCGCACCACCCGCAGCTCGGGCAGGCTCAGCCCGGACACCTCACGGGAGCCGGCCGGGCAGAAGCGGTCGCGCTGCTGCGGGGGGCGGGCGGTGGGTGCTGCCTGGCCGGCCTGGAGCATGGGGTCGTCGTCCTTGGTACGGGCGGGCTCGGTGGGAGCCGGTGCCGGGGTGGTGGTGGTCAGCGCGTGCGGGGCCTCCGGGGCGGTGGGGGACTCCGGGGCGGGTCTCGTACGACCGGACGGTGGGGTGGGGAGCGCCGGCGGCGGGCTGCCTGCCGGTGCCGTCCGGGCGGCTGGCACGGGGCCGGGTGTCTGTCCGGCGCCGAGTGTCGTCATGAATCGTTCCGTCCCCTCGTACCGGTGCCGCATCCAGGGCATGTGTCCGTGAAACGCACCGCGTGCACGCATCGTGCCACTCTGCGCGGTCCGTGTGCAGGGGACACGGCACGCGAACGGCCCTTGTGGGGGTACCGGCTTCGGGCGGCGCGGCGGCCCGGCATCATGGCGGGTATGCGAGCTGTGGTGCAGAGGGTGAACGGCGCACGCGTCGACGTGGCGGGCGAGACGGTCGGGGAGATCGTCGGGGAAGGGCTGTGCGCGCTGGTGGGCGTCACCCACGACGACACTCCGGAGAAGGCCGCACAGCTCGCGCGGAAGCTGTGGTCGGTGCGGATCCTCCAGGACGAGAAGTCCTGTTCGGACAGTGCCGCACCGCTGCTGGTGATCAGCCAGTTCACTCTCTACGGTGACGCGCGCAAGGGCCGTCGTCCCACCTGGAGCGCCGCTGCGCCGGGCCCGGTCGCCGAACCGTTGGTCGACGAGGTGGTGGCCCAACTGCGCACGCTGGGCGCCAAGGTCGAGACCGGCCGCTTCGGCGCGGACATGAAGGTGTCGCTCACCAACGACGGACCGTTCACCGTCCTGCTGGAGGTCTGAGGCCCGGGGCCGGCGGGCCTTAGGGGCGAGGGGAACACTTCCCCTAGGGGTTGCGAGCGCCCCCTGCGGGGCCTCAACGCGCCGCGCCGGGGCGGGAATTCCCCGCGGGACCCGCGGATCCACGCACCCGGCGGGACTACCCCGCGCGGCGCGGTCGCACCCGCGCGGCGCGGTCGCACGCTCGCGGGTGTGGCACCGCACGGCGGGGCCCGACCAGCCGGCCCGGCCCCGCCGCACCGTGCTCCCTCACGGCTCGACGACGACCTCCTGGGCCGCCGCGGTGTCGCCCGCGATCAGCGGGGCGTCGGTGGGGACGTTGCGCTTGACCAGGGCCAGGGCGATCGGGCCGAGCTCGTGGTGGCGGGCCGAGGTGGTGATGAAGCCCAGCTGGCGGCCCTCCGGGCCGTCGGCGGCCAGGCGGACCGGCGTGCCGTGCGGGGGCAGGTGCACCTCGCTGCCGTCGAGGTGCAGGAAGACCAGGCGGCGCGGCGGCTTGCCGAGGTTCTGGACCCGGGCGACGGTCTCCTGGCCGCGGTAGCAGCCCTTCTGGAGGTGGACCGCGCCGCCGATCCAGCCGACCTCGTGCGGGATGGTGCGGTGGTCGGTCTCCAGCCCCAGCCGCGGGCGGTGCGCCTCGACGCGCAGCGCCTCCAGGGCCAGCACGCCGATCGCCGGCCCGTGCTCCGCCGCGAACGACTCCAACTCGGCGCGGGGGAGGAACAGATCGCGGCCGTGCGGGGTCTCCCGGACGACGGTGCCCTCGGGGGCCTCGGCGATGGAGCCGGCCGGGAGGTGGACGACGGCGAACGCGTCGGTGCGGTCGGCGACCTCGACCCGGTAGAAGAACTTCATGCTCTCCAGGTAGGCGATCAGCGCCTCCTGCTTGCCGGGCTCGGTGTGCAGCCACGTCGTCTCGCCGTCGTCGACGAGGTAGAGCGCGTGCTCGACGTGGCCGTGCGCGGAGAGGACCAGCGCCTCGGTGGCCTGGCCGGGCGGGAGTTCGCTGACGTGCTGGGTCAGCAGCAGGTGCAGCCAGCTCAGCCGCTCGGGGCCGCTGACGGTGACCACGCCGCGGTGCGAGAGGTCCACGAAGCCGGAGCCGTCGGCGAGCGCGCGTTGCTCCCGGAACAGGTCACCGTAGTGCGCGGCGACCCCTTCGTCGGGGGCCTCGGCGGGGACGGCGCCGGGCAGCGACAGCAGGGGGCTGGCGGATGAATGTCGCAGCATGGGCCCAGCCTACGACCAGTGGCCGCGGAGCTACCCGCTTCCCTCGGCGTCCCGGCCGCCCGGCCCGGTCCCCCGGGTGCAGGACGCACACCGGCCGAAGATCGCGAAGTGCTTCAGGTCGGTGTCGAAGCCGAACTGCTCGCGCAGGGTGGCGGTGAACGGCGCGGCCACCGACAGGTCCGCCTCGATCACGTCGGTGCAGTCCCGGCACACCAGGTGGATGTGGTGGTGGCGGTCGGCGAGGTGGTAGGTGGGCGCGCCGTGGCCGAGGTGGGCGTGGCTGACCAGCTCCAGCTCCTCCAGCAGCTCCAGCGTGCGGTAGACGGTGGAGATGTTGATGCCGCCGGCGGTCTTGCGCACCTCGGTGAGGATGTCGTCCGGGGTGGCGTGCTCCAGCCTGTCGACCGCTTCCAGCACCAGTTGCCGCTGCGGGGTCAGGCGGTAGCCGCGCCTGCGGAGGTCGCTCTGCCAGTCGGTGGTCACCACATGGCCAGTGTAGGAGGGCGGTCAGTCGGCGTGCACTCCTCGGAGGTAACGGGCGAGGTCGGCGATGGCGGTGGGGTTGCGGGGGCTCTCGACGAGTTCGGCGTAGTCCATGACGTAGATGCGGTGGTGCCTGACCGCGGAGACGTTGGCGAGCGGGGCGTAGGACTCCAGGAACGCCTTCTTCTGCGCGGCGGTGGTGTCGCCGTAGTTGTTGACGACGATGACGTCGGGGTCGCGGGCGACGACGGTCTCCCAGCCGACGGTGGTCCAGGAGTCCTTGACGTCCTTCATGACGTTGTCGCCGCCGGCCTTGGTGATGATGTCGTGCGCGGCGGCGTACGCGCCGGCGGTCATCGGCTTGTCCTGGCCGGAGTCGTAGAGGAAGACGGTGGGGCGGTGGGCCGGGGCGTGGGCCGCGGCGTCGGCGACCTGCTTGCGGTAGGTGCGGATGAGGGCTTGGGCGCGGTCCTCGACGTGGAAGAGCTCGCCGAGGTTGGTCAGGTCGGCGTAGAGCGCCTCCAGGGGCGGCATCACACCGCGGGCGGCGGAATCGGTGCCGTTGTGGCAGGACTCGGTCAGGACGTAGGAGTCGACGCCCAGCTTCTTCAGTGTGGCGGGGGTGAGGCCGTCGCCCTCACCGAAGCCGTAGTTCCAGCCGGCGAAGACCAGATCGGCCTTGGCGTCCAGGGCGATCTCCTTGGTGACGGCCTTCTTGGAGAGCCAAGGAACCTTGTCGTAGGCGGCCTTCCAGGGGACCTTGCTCAGGTCGCCCTTGTCGTCCGGCATGACGTAGCCGGCCATCCGGTGCTCCAGGCCCAGCGCGAACATGATCTCGGTGATGCCGACGTCGTTGGTGACCACCCGGCGCGGGGGGTGCGGGTAGGTGGTGCGGGTGCCGCAGTTGGTGAGGGTGACGGGGCGGTCGTCGGTGCCGGCGGACTCGGTGGCCACGTGGGCGCCGCAGCCGGTGAGGGCGAGGGCCAGGACGGTGAGCCAGGCGGCCGGGCGGAGGCGGCGGGCGGGGTGCGGGGTGGCGGTCACGGGTCCCTCGCGGTCGTCAGGAGGCGGGCAGGCGGTCGAACAGCAGCTGGACGGCGCCGGTTTCGGGGTGCTGGACGCGGTGCGCGCGGACGCCGAACACCTTCGCCAGCAGCTCGGCGGTGAGCACGTCGTGCGGCGGCCCGGAGGCGACGATCCGGCCGGCGGACAGCACGTGCAGCTCGTCGCAGTGCACGGCGGCCAGGTTGAGGTCGTGCAGCGCCGTCAGCACCGTCAGGTTGCTCTCCCGCACCAGCGCCAGGACCTCCAACTGCTGGGCGATGTCCAGGTGGTTGGTGGGTTCGTCGAGGACCAGGACACGGGGCTCCTGGGCGAGCGCGCGGGCGATCAGGACGCGTTGCTTCTCGCCGCCGGAGAGGCCGAGGAAGCCGCGGTCGGCGAGGTGGTCGGCGCCGACCCGGGCCAGCGCGCGGGCGCAGATCTCGCGGTCCGCGGCGCTGGGCCGGCCGGAGCCGCGCTGGTGCGGCAGCCGGCCCATGGCGACGACCTCGGCGGCGGTGAAGTCGAAGTCGGTGCCGGCCTCTTGGGGCAGCGCGGCCAGCAACGTGGCGCTCTCCCGGGCGGTCAGCGCGTGCAGGTCGGCGCCGTCCAGGAGGACGCTGCCGGCGGCCGGGCGCAGCGCGCGGTAGACGCAGCGCAACAGGGTCGACTTCCCACTGCCGTTGGGGCCGACGAGCCCGACGAGCCGCCCGCTGCCGGCGGTGAGGGTGACGTCGTGGACCAGGCGCCGCCCGGCCACCGCCACCGACAGTCCGGTGATGTCCAGACGCATCAGGAACCGCCCCCGAAGGTGTAGCGGCTGCGCCGCATCAGCAGGACGAAGCAGGGGACGCCGAGGACGGCGGTGAGCACCCCGACGGGCAGCTCGACGGGGGCCAGCAGCACCCGGGAGAGTACGTCGACCCAGACCATCAACACCGCGCCGAGCAGCGGGGCGAGCGCCAGCACCCGGCGGTGGTCGGCCCCGACCAGCATCCGGGTGGCGTGCGGCACCATCAGCCCGACGAAGCCGATCGCGCCGGAGACCGCGACCACCGCGCCGGTGGCCCCGGCGGCCACCACGAACAGTTCGCGGCGCAGCCGTTCGGGGTCCACGCCCAGCGCGGCGGCGGTCTCGTCGCCCATGGCCAGGGCGTTCAACCGGCCGGCGGAGAGCCGGAGATGGACCAGGGCGGCGGCGACCGCGACGGCGGCGATCGGGACCGAACCCCAGCCGGCGCCGCTCAGGCTGCCCAGCAGCCACATCATCGCCGAGCGGGCCGCCTCGCCGCGGTCGGCGGTGAACACCATCAGGGTGGTGACCGCGGAGAAGCCGTAGTACATGGCCGTCCCGGTCAGCACCAGCCGCATCGGGGTCAGCCCGTGGGCGGTCCGGGCGGCCGCGTAGACCAGGGCCATGGCCAGCAGCGCGGAGAGGAACGCCGAGACGGACAGCGCCCAGACGCCGAGCGCGGCGAGCGCGCCGAAGAGCAGCACGGCGTTGGCGCCGACCGCCGCGCCGGAGGAGATGCCGAGCACGAACGGGTCGGCGAGGGCGTTGCGGACCAGGGCCTGGACGGCGACGCCGATGGCGGAGAGCCCGGCGCCGACCACGGCGGCGAGCAGCGCGCGGGGGAACCGCAGCTCCCAGACGATGGTGTAGGCGGCGACCTCGTCGGGCCGGATGGTGCCGCCGGTCAGCCCGGCGCCGAGGTAGCGCAGCACCTGCGGCCAGCCGATCCCGGCGGCGCCGAGGCCGGTCCCGCACAGCAGCGAGACGAGCAGCACGGCGACCAGCGCGGCGGCCAGGGGGAGGGTGCGGGCGGGGCGTGCCACAGGGCTTTCGCCTTCGGCTCGGGCCGCGTACCTACGGAAAAGGAGCGGCGGCCCGGAGCCAGGCCGTGGCGGCGTCCCCTCGCAGTCCACGGCGAGTTGGTGCGGATCCGGCGCCGCCGCGGGCGATCGGGCTTGCGGAACGGGCCCGTTGGGGCGTTCCGCTTCACCGTTGCGGGTCAGCGCCGGACTCTCACCGGACTTCCCCCGCGGGGCGTCGTCGTTGTCAGGTTGTGGTGCTGGGCCGGGCGGCCCCGGGTGGGCTCAGCCCTCGTACGGGGTGCCGTCCGGGCGGAAGAAGGAGACGCCGTCGGGCATGTCGTCGGGCAGGCTCTCGGCCCACTCCTTGAGGTCGGCGACCTTCTTGAGCTGCGCGGACATGTAGGGGCGCAGCGACACCTCGGGGGTGGCCTTCTCGCCGACCCACATCAGGTCGCCCTTGACGTAGCCGTACAGGCGCTTGCCGCCGCTGTACGGGCCGGCGGCGGCGGTGCGCGCGACGGCGTCGGTGGCCAGATCGATCTGCGGCTTCTGGTCGGCCAGTTCGCCGTACCAGATCTCGACGACGCCCTGGTCGCGGGTCATCACGGCCTCGACCTTGTTCCCGTCGACCCGCCAGAAGCCGGTCTCCGTCTCCAGCGGGCGGACCTGCTTGCCCTCGTTGTCGAGCACCCAGGTGTGCGAGGTGTACTCAAGGAAGTCGCGGCCGTCGTGGCTGAAGACGACCTCCTGGCCGAAGTTGCACTTCTCGGCGCCGGGGAAGTCAAAGACGCCGGCGCCTTCCCAGCGGCCGAGGAGGAAGACGAGCGGCACCAGGGACGGGTTCAGGTCGGACGGGATCTCGATCATGAGCTCAGGCGATCTGTTGTGGGGGATGTAGGGGCGCGCGAAGCGCTCCTACGAAGGGTGGTGGTGGGCGACGGGTGGGTGTCAGCGCTGGCCCTGGTACAGCTTCTTCCAGGTCAGCCCGGCGAAGGCGATCACGCCGACGGCGACCAGAACCAGCAGGGTGGTGAAGAATGCCTCAAGCACGAGCGCGCTCCTTGGGCGGAGTGAGGTGTTACGGACCGCCTGCGAGTCTAGTCGGCGCCGTCGACGGCGGCGCTGTGAGGTCCGCCCCGCCTCTCGGGGGCTGCCGTCCGGCTCCCTTCGGGGCGTCCCCGCCCCGCCGGCCGGCCCGCGCCTACTCTTGGGCCATGGCGAACAAGCTGGTGATCAAGGTGACGGCGGGCGCGGACGCGCCCGAGCGGTGCTCGCAGGCGTTCACGGTGGCGGCGGTGGCGGTGGCCAGCGGCGTGGAGGTGTCGCTGTGGCTGACGGGGGAGTCGGTGTGGTTCGCGCTGCCGGGGCGGGCGGCCGAGTTCGAGCTGCCGCACGCGGCGCCGCTGCCGGAGCTGATCGAGGGGATCCGCGCGGGCGGTGGGGCGATCACGGTGTGCACGCAGTGCGCGGCGCGGCGCGGCATCGAGGAAAAGGACCTGATCGAGGGGGCGGGCATCGCCGGCTCCCAGCTCTTCGTGAGCGAGATCATGCCGGACGGCGTGCAGGCGCTCGTCTACTAGCGCGCGCGGCCGCGAGGGCGCGGGCGGGCGCCGGGCCCTGGGTCCTGGACAACGGGCCAGGCTCGGACAGGACCTAGCTGCGGCGGCGGTCCTCGTCGTCCCGGTCGTCCAACTCCCGCCACCAGCGGTCGGATTCCGGGTCCCCGGACTCGTCCCACCAGCGCTCGCCCGGCTCCCGGCGGTTGCCGATGATGGCCGCGATGGGCGGGATGACCATGGCGACGACGCACATCGCCACCGCGGCCGGCACCGACCACAGCCGCACCAGGCTCCACGACAGCACGAACAGCACCAGGCACACCGCCATGAGTGCGAAGTACCGGCGGTGGCGGCGCTGCGGCGGGGTGGGCGGGCGGTGCGCATGCGCGTACATAAGTCCACGGTAAGTCCGCGGGGCCCGGGAAAGAAGGCCAAAGGGCCGCACCCCACAGCCAAGGCGTCCAAACCCCTGGGGTGCGGCCCTTTGGGCCGTACGGACCCGGGTCACGGGTCCGACGCGCGTGCCTGCCGTCAGACGGCGATGGCGACCTCCGCCAGACCGCCCTTCTGGGCGACGACGGTGCGGTCCGCGCTGGCGCCGGGCACGAGGGCGCGCACGGTCCAGGTGCCCTCGGCCGCGTAGAAGCGGAACTGTCCGGTCGCGGAGGTCGGGACCTCGGCGGTGAACTCGCCGGTGCTGTCCAGCAGGCGGACGTAACCGGTGACGGGCTGGCCGTCGCGGGTCACGCTGCCCTGGATCGTGGTCTCACCGGGCTTGAGGGTCGAGGCGTCCGGGCCGCCGGCCTGTGCTCCACACATAGGGGTACTTCCTTGAGGGGTAGAGAAAGGGGCTCTCGGGCTTACTTGTTGGCGCCGAGCTCGATCGGGACGCCGACCAGCGAGCCGTACTCGGTCCAGGAGCCGTCGTAGTTCTTGACGTTGCTCTGGCCGAGCAGCTCGTGCAGCACGAACCAGGTCAGCGCGGAGCGCTCGCCGATCCGGCAGTAGGCGATGGTGTCCTTCGCCAGGTCGACGGACTCCTGCTCGTAGAGGGCGGTGAGCTCGTCGTCGGACTTGAAGGTGCCGTCGTCGTTGGCGTTCTTCGACCACGGGATGTTGCGGGCGCTGGGCACGTGGCCGGGGCGCTGCGACTGCTCCTGCGGGAGGTGGGCGGGGGCCAGCAGCTTGCCGCTGAACTCGTCGGGGGAGCGGACGTCGACCAGGTTCTTGGTGCCGATCGCGGCGACCACGTCGTCCCGGAAGGCGCGGATCGAGGTGTCCTGGGCCTTGGCCTTGTACGCGGTGGCCGGGCGCTGCGGGACCTCGGAGCCGTCGACCAGGTCGCGGGAGTCCAGCTCCCACTTCTTACGGCCGCCGTCGAGCAGCTTGACGCTGTCGTGCCCGTAGAGCTTGAAGTACCAGTAGGCGTAGGCCGCGAACCAGTTGTTGTTGCCGCCGTAGAGGACGACGGTGTCGTCGTTGGCGATGCCCTTCGCCGAGAGCAGCTTCTCGAAGCCCTCCTGGTCGACGAAGTCGCGGCGGACCGGGTCCTGGAGGTCCTTCTTCCAGTCGATCCGGACGGCGTTCTTGATGTGGTTCTTGTCGTAGGCCGAGGTGTCCTCGTCGACCTCGACGAGGACGACCTTCGGGTCGTCCAGGTGTGCCTCGACCCAGTCGGCGTCTACCAGGACGTCGCTACGGCTCATGTTTTTCTCTCCTCCGGGGCAGTTACGGGGGGCGGGCTTGAGGGTGCACGGGTACCGCGGATGGCGCGGCGCGGCCAGGAGGCGCGCAGCGCTTACGCGGGTACGGGTGCGAGGACGGCCTTCACGGGCGGCCGACGGCCGGGGCGACGGGAGGGATGTGGCCCGTCAGGAAGGGCGACAGAGCATGGCGGCGACGCGGCACAGGTCGACTGCCCGCCGCTTCGTCAGTACCGCCTGTCCCCGTGGACGGAGACCGCTCCATGCGCTCTGCATGGCTCCGATCGTAGGGACGCGGGGTACGGCATGTCACCGGTGTGTCGAATGGCGAGACGTGATTGTCCGCGATGTGGGATGTGCCAGCGTGCCGGGCGGGCGCGCGCCGCGCGTGGGGGCGCCGTCGCGGGTGGGGGTTCTGGCGTACGGACCGGGGTGTCTCAGGGTGTGGACGGGTGGCGGCCCGGTGGGGCGGCCCGTCACCCGCCGACGGGTCAGCCGGTGATCTTGACGTTGGTGCCGGAGGCGGTGACGGAGATGCCCTGCGCGGTGGCGGTGAGCTTCTCCAGCTTCAGGTTGCCCGGCAGCTGGTCCAGCTTCCAGCCGTGGTCGGTCTGGGTCCGCACCTCGCGCTCGCAGGTCGGGAGCGCCCGGCACATGGCGGGGATGTGGTCGGCCCGCACCCGGACGGTGTCGCCGTGCACGATGTCGATCGTGCCGGTCACCTCGAACGAGCTGAGCAGCGGGATGTTCGGGGAGATCTTGACCTGGGCGCGGCCGTCCTTCTCGCCGCCGTAGGAGATCTTGACGCCGCCGCCGGCCGCGTTGGTCAGGTCCTGGTAGGAGATCTCGGCGGTGGCGGTGGCCGAGGCGGCGCTCTCGATGGAGGAGTAGTCGCTGGTCAGCGCCACGTCGTGGAACTGCGCCGACATGTGCTTGAGGGTCAGCGTGCGGCCCTCGGAGCGGGCCGCCAGGTGGTCGAGGTCGGCGTCCACCTCGTCGAGGTTGCGCGCCGCGACCTGGGTCAGGAACGGGAAGCCCTTGATGGAGACCTCGGGCGTCGAGGTGATCCCGTTCATGCTGCGGAGCTTGTCCGCCGCCTTGCTCTCGGCGAGATTGACCGCGACGCGGTCGGCCGCCACGAACAGCCCGCCGAATATGACGACGAGCACCAGCAGCACCTTCAGTGCGCGCATCGAACCACTACCCCCACTCGTGACCGCCGGGCCGGACGGGCCCCGGCCGATTCGTCCACTCCGGAACGCGGGCCCCCAGACCGCGCTCCGCGAACCCTAGACGACCCGGTCGGGAGAACGGGAACGGCGGCCGTGCGGAGCGCACAACCGTGCGCTCCGTACGGCCGCCGCGGCACTGCGTGGCAGACCTCGTGGCCCGGGACTACCCCAGGGCCCGGCCCAGGACGTAGACCGCCGGGGCCGCCAGGGCCAGCGGCAGGGCGACGCCCGCGGTCATGTGCACGAACTTCGACGGGTAGTCGTAGCTGGCCACCCGCAGGCCGATCAGGGCGCAGCCGCCGGCGGCCAGGCCGAGCAGCGCGCCGGCGGTGCCCAGGCCGGTCAGCTGCGCGGCGGCCAGGCCGCCACCGGCGCCCGCCAGCAGGCCCAGCGCCAGCGTCACCGGACCGGGCAGCGGCAGCGCCCGGACGAGCACGGCCAGGGCGACCGCGGCGGCGCCGACCACCACCGCGTCCGGGTCCGCGGCCAGGTGGCCGGAGGCGAGCACCGCCAGTGCGGACGAGGTCAGGCCCGCGGTCAGCGCGTACATCCGCTCGTCCGCGCTGGAGCGGTTGCGCAGCTGGAGCGCGATGACCAGCAGGCACCACACGCCGAGCGTGCCGAGGGCCACCAGCGGCGCGTCCTCGCGCGGGGTGGTGAGCAGCCCGACGTCGGTGGCCACACCGCCCAGGAAGGCCAGCGCGATGCCCTGGCGGGCCGGCCACATGCCGTTCAGCCGGAACCAGCCGGCGGCGGTGACGGCCTGGAGCAGCACCACCGGGACGGCGAGGAGCGGGCGGGCGACCGGCGCGGCCAGCGCGAGCAGCAGGGCCAACACCGCGGTCAGCGCGGCCGGTTGGATACCGGGCGGGATGATCGGCGAGCGGCCCTCGGCGCGGGCGAGCTGGTTGGGCTTCAGCGGCCCGGTGGGGGCGGCGGGCGCGGCCGGCGGGGCGTCGGCCGGCGCCGGCTCGGCGGTGGCGGTGGTCCCGTGCGCGGTTCCGTAGCCGGCGCCGGCGCCGGGGTGTTGGTGCTGGTGGGCGGCGGGCGCCGGGGCGGCGTAGGCGTCCTGCCCGTAGGGGGCGGAGGGCTGCGGCTGCCCGTGGGCAGCCTGGCCGGCGTAGCCGTGGTAGCCCTCGTACCCGTCGTATCCCTCGTAGCCGTAAGGCTGTTGGGGCTGGGACTGGTGTGGCTGGTGGGCCTGGGGTGGCTGCTGTTGGGGCTGCGCGTAAGGGTCGTAGGGCTGCTGCCCGTACGGGTACGGGTTCTGGTGCGGCTGGTGCTGGTTGTCGCTCATGACCCTCTGCTCATCCTCCGGCGAACGGCGGCAGGACCTCGACGGTGCCGCCCTGGGACAGCGTCACCTGTGCATGATCGCGGGAGCCGACCTGGACGCCGTCCACCAGGAAGGAACAGCGCAGCAGGACGCGGCCGAACTCCGGGTCCGCGGCGTGCGCGGCGCGCGCCGCGTCCAGCGCCTCGGCGAGCGTCGCCGCCGCGTACGGCTCCTCCGCCGTCCCGGCGGCTGCCTTGGCCGCGGCCCAGTAGCGCACGGTGCCAGTTGTTGTCACGGCGGCCTCTTCATGTCGGGGGCTCTTGCCGCCTCCCATCATGGCGTACGCGGCGGCCGGCCCGGATCGGGGCAAGTCCGGGTAAAGACTTGTGGCCGTCCGGGAAGATTCCCGCACGGTTCGGAGAAATTCGATTGGCCGAGGCAACCGTTCGCATAGGCTCCGGCGTGTGTTGGTCCGACTCGCGCGGGCGCATCTGCGGCCCTACAGGCGCTCTATATCCCTGATCGTCCTGCTCCAGCTCATCCAGACGCTGGCCACGCTCTATTTGCCGACCCTCAACGCCGACATCCTCGACAACGGTGTCGTGAAGGGGGACACCGGCTACATCCTGCGGATCGGCGGCTTCATGGTCGCGGTGACGCTGCTTCAGATCACCTGCGCGGTCGGCGCGGTCTACTGCGGCGCCCGCACGGCCATGGCCCTGGGCCGGGACATCCGGGCCGCGGTCTTCGACCAGGTGCAGTCCTTCTCCGCCCGGGAGGTCGGCGGCTTCGGTGCGCCGTCGCTGATCACCCGCACCACCAACGACGTCCAGCAGGTCCAGATGCTGGTACTGATGACGTTCACGTTGATGGTCTCGGCGCCGATCATGTGCGTCGGCGGCGTCGTGATGGCGCTCAACCAGGACGTGCCGCTGTCGGCGCTCCTCCTGGTCATCGTCCCGGTCCTCGGCATCCTCGTCTCCCTCATCGTGCGCCGGATGCGCCCGCTGTTCCGCGGGGTGCAGGAGCGCATCGACACCGTCAACCGCGTGCTGCGCGAGCAGATCGCCGGCATCCGCGTCATCCGCGCCTTCGTCCGGGACCGCTACGAGCGCGAGCGGTTCGCCGGGGCCAACACCGACCTGTACGACGTCTCGATCCGCGCCGGCCGGCTGATGTCGATGATGGGCCCGCTGGTGATGCTGATCGTGAACCTCTCCAGCGTGGCCGTGGTGTGGTTCGGCGGACTGCGCATCGACGGTGGCCAGATGCAGATCGGGGCGATGGCGGCCTTCCTCAGCTACCTGATGTACATCCTGATGTCGATCATGATGGCGACGTTCATGGTGATCACGCTGCCGCGCGCCGAGGTCTGCGCCGAGCGCATCCAGGAGGTGCTGGCGACCGAGTCCAGCGTCACCCCGCCCGCCGCGCCGGTCACCACGCTGCGTCGCCACGGCGAACTGGAGCTGCGCGACGTGGAGTTCCGCTTCCCCGGCGCCGAGCAGCCGGTCCTCAAGGACGTCTCGCTGATCGCCCGCCCCGGGGAGACCACCGCCGTCATCGGCTCCACCGGCTCCGGCAAGTCCACCCTCCTGGGGCTGGTGCCCCGGCTCTTCGACGCCACCGGCGGCACCGTCCTGGTCAACGGCGAGGACGTGCGCACCCTCGCCCCGGAGACGCTGGCCGCCGTCATCGGTCTGGTACCGCAGAAGCCGTACCTCTTCTCCGGGACCGTCGCCAGCAACCTGCGGTACGGCAATCCGGACGCCACCGACGAGGAGCTGTGGCAGGCGCTGGAGACCGCGCAGGCCCGGGAGTTCGTCGAGCGGATGGAGGGCGGCCTGGCGGCGCCGATCGCGCAGGGCGGCTCCAACGTCTCCGGCGGTCAGCGGCAGCGGCTGGCGATCGCCCGCGCCCTGGTCCGCAAGCCGGAGATCTACCTCTTCGACGACTCCTTCTCCGCCCTGGACTACGCCACCGACGCGGCCCTGCGCGCCGCGCTGGCCCGGGAGACCGACCGGGCCACCGTGGTGATCGTCGCCCAGCGGGTCTCCACGATCCGCGGCGCCGACCGGATCGTGGTCCTGGACGCGGGGCGGATCGTGGGCACCGGCACCCACGCCGAGTTGATGGCCGGCAACGAGACCTACCGGGAGATCGTGCTCTCCCAGCTCACCGAGCAGGAGGCGGCGTGACCACCGCGGACAAGGCGGAGAAGCAGGACCCGGTCGCCGGGCAGGCACCCGAGGAGGCGCCCACCGGATCGGCCCCCCGTCGCGGCCCGGCCCCCGGCGGCGGCCCGATGGCCCGCATGATGGGCGGCCCGGTCGAGAAGTCCCTGGACTTCAAGGGCTCCGGCAAGCGGCTGTTGGCCCAGATGCGGCCGGAGCGCGGCATCGTCGCGGTGGCGCTGCTGCTGGGCGTGCTGAGCGTGGCGCTGACCGTCGTCGGCCCGAAGGTGCTGGGCCGCGCCACCGACCTGATCATGGCCGGCGTCATCGGCCGCCACCTGCCCGAGGGCCTGACCAAGGCGCAGGCCGTCGCCGAGCTGCGGGCGCACGGCCAGGGCGGGTTCGCCGACATGCTCGGCGCCATGCCGGTGGTCCCCGGCCACGGCGTCGACTTCGGCGCCGTCGGCACCGTGCTGCTCGGTGCCGTCCTGATCTACGCCGGCTCCGCCGCCTTCGGCTTCACCCAGGCCCGGATCGCCACCCGGGTCGTCCAACGCACCGTCTTCAGGCTGCGCGAGCAGGTCGAGGAGAAGCTGTCCCGGCTGCCGCTGAGCCACTTCGACAAGCAGCAGCGCGGCGAGGTGCTCTCCCGCGCGACCAACGACATCGACAACATCCAGCAGACGCTCCAGCAGACCCTCAGCCAGATCATGGCCTCGCTGCTGACGATCCTGGGCGTGCTGGCGATGATGTTCTGGATCTCGCCGCTGCTGGCGCTGGTCGCGCTGGTCACCGTGCCGGTCTCGATCGTCGTCGCCACCAAGGTCGGCAAGCGCGCCCAGCCGCAGTTCGTCCGCCAGTGGAAGACCACCGGCAAGCTCAACGCGCACATCGAGGAGATGTACACCGGCCACTCCCTGGTCAAGGTCTTCGGCCGTCAGAAGGAGTCCGCCGCGCTCTTCCGCGAGCAGAACGAGGCGCTCTACGCGGCCGGCTTCCGGGCCCAGTTCATCTCCGGGATCATCCAGCCCGCGATGATGTTCATCGGCAACCTCAACTACGTACTGGTGGCCGTGGTCGGTGGCCTGCGGGTGGCCTCCGGCGCGCTGTCCCTCGGCGACGTCCAGGCGTTCATCCAGTACAGCCGCCAGTTCAGCCAGCCGCTGACCCAGGTCGCGGCGATGGCCAACCTCGTCCAGTCCGGCGTCGCCTCCGCCGAGCGGGTCTTCGAACTCCTCGACGCCCCCGAGCAGGAGCCGGATGCCGCGCGGCCGGCCCGCCCCGAGCAGGTCACCGGCAAGGTCGCCTTCGAGGACGTCTCCTTCCGCTACGACGAGCACAAGCCGCTCATCGACGGCCTCTCGCTGACCGTCCGCCCCGGCCAGACCGTCGCCATCGTCGGCCCGACCGGCGCCGGCAAGACCACCCTGGTCAACCTCCTGATGCGGTTCTACGAGGTCCGCGGCGGCCGGATCACCCTCGACGGCGTGGACATCGCGAAGATGTCCCGCGAGGAGCTGCGCGCCAACATCGGCATGGTCCTCCAGGACACCTGGCTCTTCGGCGGCACCATCGCCGAGAACATCGCCTACGGCGCCCCCGAGGGCACCTCCCGCGACAAGGTCATCGAGGCGGCCAGGGCCACCCACGTCGACCGCTTCGTCCGCACCCTCCCGGACGGCTACGACACCGTCATCGACGAGGAGGGCGACAACGTCTCGGTCGGCGAGAAGCAGCTGATCACCATCGCCCGGGCCTTCCTCGCGGAGCCGGCGATCCTCGTCCTGGACGAGGCCACCAGCTCGGTCGACACCCGCACCGAGGTCCTCATCCAGCACGCGATGGCCCAACTCCGCACCGGCCGCACCAGTTTCGTCATCGCCCACCGCCTCTCCACCATCCGCGACGCCGACGTCATCCTGGTCATGGAGAACGGTGCGATCGTCGAACAGGGCGACCACGACGCCCTGTTGGCCGCCGGAGGCGCCTACGCCCGGCTGTACGCGGCCCAGTTCGCTCAGGCGGTGACGGAGGCGGGGTAGGCGCCCGGGTCAGTCCGTTTGCCGGGCCCGTCGGGCGATCCAGTGCCCGATCCGGTCCAGCAGCTCCGGGCCGGCGGCGTTCTCCGCGTGGCCGAAGCCCGCTTCGAGCCAGAGCTCGGCGGTGGCCGGATCGGCGGCGGCCATCAGCATTCGCGGATGGTCCACCGGGAAGTACGGGTCGCGGTCCCCGTGGACGAGGAGCAGCGGGGTGGGCGCGATCAGCGGCACCGCCTCGGTGGGGGAGAGGGGGACCGCGGCCCACTCCTCGGGATGGATCCGCGTCCGCAGGCCGACGCGGGAGACCAGCCGCCCACTGGGTCGGGTGACGGCCCAGTGGAGGCGCCGCATGGGCGCGGTGCCCCGGTAGTACCACCGCGCGGGAGCACTGACCGCAACCACTGCATCCGGCCACGCATCCGTGCGCTCCCCGTGCTCCCCCAAGCCCGCCACCGCCGCCCGACGGTCGTGCAGCGCGGCCTGCCGGAGCACGACCGAACCCCCCATGGAGAAGCCCACCGTGGCGATCGTGCGGTGGCCCAGCGAGCGGGCCCAGCGGACCGCGGCGGTCAGGTCGTGGATCTCCCGGTCGCCGACGGTGGACCGGCCGCCGGAACCCCCGTGCCCCCGGAACGAGAACGTGATCACGTCCGCATGCTGGGACAACGCGGCGGCGGCGCGGCGCAGTGCGGGCCGATCGAGCGAGCCGGAGAAGCCGTGCGCGAGGACCACGGCGAGGTTGGCCGAGGGCGTCGGGACGGGGGCGCGGGAGGGGGCGTTCGACCCTTCAGGGCCCGGAATCCGAGGGGTGTAGGCGGCCTCGATGCGCACACCGTCGTCCGTCAACAGGGTCACCCGGTGACCACTCGTTGTGATCGACGGAACACAAGATCGCGCAAAATCGCCCTCGGGTCCGCAAGTCATGTGAGCTATTCTGCTGGGCAGAGGAAGGATCCGGGCAGCGTCGCCCCCGGGTCCTTTTGTGCTTTCACACGCGCAAAGCGCGTGCCCGGAAGCGCCGTGTACGAAGCAGTGCCGCAGACTCCCCCGGCCGGGCCGGGTGGTGCCCCCGTCGCAGGGACCGAGGAGGAACCAGACGTCATGGGCAAGCGAAGCGTGCAGGACAGCGAGCCGCACAGGATGGAGCTCGCCGGAGACCGGGCAGGTGGTCGGCAGTGAGCTCACTTCTGCTGCTGACCAACGCCCTCCAGCCATCGACGGAGGTGCTCCCGGCGCTGGGCCTGCTGCTGCACAGCGTCCGGGTGGCCCCCGCCGAGGGCCCGGCCCTGATCGACACCCCAGGGGCCGACGTCATACTGATCGACGGCCGCCGCGACCTTCCGCACGTGCGGTCCCTGTGCCAGCTGCTGCGGTCCACAGGGCCGGGCTGTCCGCTGGTGCTGGTGGTCACCGAGGGCGGGCTGGCCGCCGTCACCGCCGACTGGGGTGTCGACGACGTGATACTGGACACCGCGGGGCCGGCCGAGGTGGAGGCGCGGCTGCGGCTGGCGATGGGCCGCCAGCAGATCACCACCGACAACGGCCCCATGGAGATCCGCACCGGGGACCTCTCGGTGGACGAGGCCACCTACAGCGCCAAGCTCAAGGGCCGGGTCCTGGACCTGACCTTCAAGGAGTTCGAGCTGCTGAAGTACCTGGCGCAGCACCCGGGTCGGGTCTTCACCCGCGCCCAACTCCTCCAAGAGGTGTGGGGCTACGACTACTTCGGCGGTACGCGGACGGTGGACGTGCACGTCCGGCGGCTGCGCGCCAAGCTGGGCCCCGAGCACGAGTCGCTGATCGGGACCGTCCGCAACGTCGGCTACCGCTTCGTGGTGCCGGAGAAGGTGGAGCGGGCCGCGGCGGAGGCCAAGGCGCAGGGGGAGGCCGAGCGGCCGGGGAAGGACGGCGACGGCGGCAAGCGGGCCGGTGCGCGGGCGTCCTCGTCGGGCGCCGGATCCGAGGCCGCGCAGCCTGCCCGACGGTAGGACCACCCGCGTAGACTGCCGCGCGTGGCCAAGGTGACGCGGGATGACGTAGCAAAACTGGCGGGGACGTCCACCGCCGTTGTCAGTTACGTCATCAACAACGGACCGAGGCCGGTCGCCCCGGCCACGCGCGAGCGGGTGCTGGCCGCCATCAAGGAGCTCGGTTACCGACCCGACCGGGTCGCGCAGGCGATGGCGTCCCGCCGCACCGACCTCATAGGTCTGATCGTGCCGGACACCCGCCAGCCGTTCTTCGCGGAGATGGCGCACGCCGTCGAACAGGCCGCCTCCGAGCGCGGCAAGATGGTGCTGGTCGGCAACGCCAACTACCTCGACGAGCGCGAGGTGCACTACCTGCGCGCGTTCCTCGGGATGCGGGTGGCCGGGCTGATCCTGATCAGCCAGGGCCCCAGCGAGCACGCCGCCGCGGAGATCGACGCCTGGGACGCCCGGGTGGTGCTGTTGCACCGCAGGCCGGACGCGATCGACGACGTCGCGGTGATGACCGACGACATCTGGGGCGCCCAACTGGCCACCCGGCACCTGCTGGAGCACGGTCACCCCTACGTCGCGTTCCTGGGGGGCACGGAGGAGACCCCGAAGTCCGGCGACCCGGTCACCGACCACGTCGAGGGCTGGCGGCGGGCCATGTTGGAGGCCGGGCGGTCGACGGAGGGGCGCTACTTCGAGGCGCTCTACAACCGCTACGACGCCTACGAGGTCGCCCTCCGGCTGCTGTCCGGCCCGGATCGCCCGCCGGCCATCATGTGCGCCACCGACGACCAGGCGATCGGGGTGCTGCGGGCCGCCCGGGAGCTGCGGCTCGACGTCCCCGGCGAGTTGGCGGTGGCGGGCTTCGACGACGTCAAGGAGGCGGCGCTCACCGATCCGCCGCTGACGACGGTGGCCTCGGACCGGCAGGCGATGGCCCGGGCCGCGGTCGACCTGGTGCTGGACGACGGGCTGCGGGTGGTGGGTTCGCGCCGCGAGCGGCTGCGGCAGTTCCCCTCGCGGCTGGTGGTGCGGCGGTCCTGCGGGTGCGGGGGCTGAGCGGCGCACGGCGCCTGGGCGGGGCCCGGCGCCTGCCCAACTAGCGCTCCCGGAGGCGCCCTTATACCGGGCATACCCACTTCTGTTGGGTCTCTCAGGGCGTTCTCAGACGGTTCTCATGCGGCGGCAGCAGAGTCGTGGGCATGACCGAGAGCTACCGCCGTAGCGGCGATGAGATGCCCCAGGACCGGCCGTACTCCTACGACAACGCATACGGCACCGGCCACAGCAGCGAGCACGGCGCGGGCCGCGCCTACGGGGGCGACGTTCCGCCGGCGCCCCCGTACGCGCCGCCGTCCCCGGCGGAGGCGGGCGGTGCGGGTGCGCCCGAGCCGCGGCGCCGGGCCCGCCGGCCGGTCGCGCTGATCGCGGCGGTGGCGTTGGCCTCCGGTCTGATAGGCGGCGGCAGCGCGGCGCTGATCGCCGGCGCCACGCATCAGGGCTCCACGTCGGGCGGCGTCTCCACCCCGCTCGTCAACGCCGGGCAGAACACCGGCGGCAGCGGTGTCGCCGGGGTGGCCAAGGCGGTCAGTCCGGCCATCGTGGAGATCCAGGCGCGGACCGCGGAGGGCCAGTCCACCGGCTCCGGCGTGGTGATCACCAGCAGCGGCGAGATCGTCACCAACAACCACGTGGTGGCCGGCGCGCGCAAGGTCAGCGTGACCTTCAGCGACGGCAGCAAGAAGACCGCGACGGTGGTCGGCACCGACCCCGACAAGGACCTCGCGCTGATCAAGGTCGTCGGCGGCAAGGGGCTCACACACGCGGTGCTTGGCGACTCCAGCAAGCTGGTGGTCGGCGACCCGGTGGTCGCGATCGGCTCGCCGGAGGGCCTCACCGGCTCGGTGACCAGCGGCATCATCTCCGCGCTCGACCGCGAGGTGACCGTCCCCAAGGAGAACGGGCAGAGCCAGGGCCAAGGCCAAGGCCAGGGCGGGGGCCGCGGCTTCGGCGGCGGTGGTGGCGGCTGGCCGTTCGAGTTCGGCGGCAACCAGTACAACGGTGACACCGGCTCGTCCAAGACCAGCTACAAGGCCCTGCAGACCGACGCCGCGCTCAACCCGGGCAACTCCGGTGGCGCCCTGATCAACCTGCAGGGGCAGATCGTCGGCATCAACTCGGCCATGTACTCGCCGAGTTCGTCGGACAGCAGCCAGGCGGGCAGCGTCGGCCTCGGCTTCGCGATCCCGATCAACACCGTCAAGGCCGACCTCGACGCGCTGCGCGGCGGCGGCAGCGGCGGCGGGAACAGCGGGGTCTGAGCCGGGCCCGGGCGGGGCGGGGCGCCGGTCGGGGTTGTCCACAGGCGGTTGTCCACAGGGCGTCCGCCGGCGGGGCATCCGTGTCAGGCTGAAGCCAGAAAGATCCTGCCGGTTGTCCGCACACGCACACCGAGGTAGTCACGCACATGAGCCCCGCCGAGCACGGAGATCACCCCGCCCGCATCCTCATCGTCGACGACGAGCCCGCGGTCCGCGAGGCGCTGCAACGCTCGCTGGCCTTCGAGGGGTACGGCACCGAGCAGGCCGTCGACGGTCTGGACGCGGTGGAGAAGGTCGCCGCCTACGACCCCGAGTTGATCGTGCTGGACGTGCTGATGCCGCGGATGGACGGGCTGACCGCCGCCCGGCGGCTGCGGGCGAGCGGGGTGAGGGTGCCGATCCTGATGCTGACCGCCCGGGACACCGTCGGCGACCGGGTCACCGGCCTGGACGCCGGCGCCGACGACTACCTCGTCAAGCCCTTCGAGCTGGACGAGCTGCTGGCCCGGATCCGCGCCCTGCTGCGCCGCAGCTCGTACGCGGCGGCCGGCACCGCCCAGCCCGACGAGAGCGAGATCCTCGGCTTCGCCGATCTGCGGATGAATCTGGCCACCCGCGAGGTGGTCCGCGGCCGCCGGCCCGTGGAGCTGACCCGAACGGAGTTCACGCTGCTGGAGATGTTCCTGGCTCACCCCCGACAGGTCCTCACCCGCGAGCAGATCCTCAAGGCCGTCTGGGGCTTCGACTTCGAGCCGACCTCCAACTCCCTGGACGTGTACGTGATGTACCTCCGCCGCAAGACGGAGGCCGGTGGCGAGCCGCGGCTGGTCCACACCGTGCGCGGGGTGGGCTATGTGCTGCGGCTGGAGGGCGGAGCGGAATGAGCGGCACCGACGACGCGCATGCGGCGCACGGCGCGGGAGGTGGCGCCGGCGGCTCTCCTGAGGGGGCCTTGGCGGGTGCTCCTGTGGGTGCGTCCGCGGGTGCTCCTGCGGGAGGGCCGCATGCCGAGGTGCCGCACGCCGAGGTGCCGCACGCCGATGTGCCGCACGCCGAGGCGCCCCGTGGCGACGCCCCGCACGAGGACGGCGGCGGGGCGGACGGGGCCCGGCCCGCGGGCGGGGGCTTCGGCCTGACGCGGTTCCACCAACTGCCGCTGCGTTCCCGGCTGGCGCTGCTCACCGCGGTCGCGGTCGCCTTCGCGGTGGCGCTGTCGGCCGCCGCCTGCTGGCTGATCACCCGCGACCGGCTCACCGAGCAGCTCGACACCACCCTGAGCACCGTCGAGGTCAACTCCGACTACGTCCAGGCGATCAGCGCCCGCTGCGCCGGTTCCCCGTTGAACGTCCGCTTCCAACCGACGCCGTACACCATCCAGTTGGTCTCCCCGTCCGGCTACGTCTGCACCTCGCCCGGCAAGAACGCCATCCCCGCGCAGCACGCGGACCAGGCGGTCGCCGACGGGCGGCTGGCCGGCGTCGTGCACACCACCAAGGACGAGCGGGGCGTCGCGATGCGGGTCTCCACCGTCCCGTACCGCGGCCCGGTCACCGACGCGCAGGGGAACCGCCTGGCGATCTCGGTGGCCGCACCGATGGACCAGGTCACCGATCCGCTCAACCACCTCGCGCTGGTGCTGTTGGTCGTCGCCGGGGTGGGGGTGCTGGGCGCGGCGACCGCCGGCCTGTGGGTGGCCCGGGCGGCCCTCAAGCCCGTCGACCGGCTCACCGCCGCCGTCGAGCATGTCGCCCGCACCCAGGACCTCACCATCCGCATCCCCACCGACGGCGAGGACGAAATCGCCCGCCTCTCCCGGTCGTTCAACGCCATGACCGCCGCGCTGGCCGCCTCCCGCGACCTCCAGCAGCAGCTCATCGCGGACGCCGGCCACGAGCTCCGGACGCCCCTGACGTCCCTGCGGACCAACATCGACCTGCTGGAGCGCAGCGAGCGCTCCGGCCGCAAGATCCCGGCCGCGGACAAGGAGGCCCTGCTGGCCTCGGTGAAGGCCCAGATGGGCGAGTTGGCGGCGCTCATCGGCGACCTCCAGGTCCTCTCCCGGCCGGCGGAAACGGGCCTGGGTGGCGGCGCGTCGTCGTCGGTCCGGGTGGTCGCCCTGCACGAGATCGTCGGCTCCGCCCTGGAGCGGGCCCGGCTGCGCGGCCCGTCCCTCACCCTCACCGCCGCCCTCGACCCGTGGTACGTCCGCGCCGAGCCGGCCGCGCTGGAGCGGGCGGTGGTCAACCTCCTCGACAACGCCGTGAAGTTCAGCCCGTCCGGCGGCACGGTCGAGGTCCGCCTCGCGGACGGCGCGCTGACCGTCCGGGACCACGGCCCCGGCATCCCGCCCGGCGACCTCCCGCATGTCTTCGAGCGCTTCTGGCGTTCCCCCGCCGCGCGCAGCCTGCCCGGCAGCGGCCTCGGGCTGTCCATCGTGGCCCGCACCGCGGAGCAGGCCGGCGGCGGCGTCCGCCTCCGTAACGCCCCCGGCGGCGGCACCGAAGCGCTCCTCACCCTGCCGGGCGCCGCCACCCCGCCCCCGGACATACCGGGGCGGTCGGGGTCGGCACAGCCGCCCGGCGGGCCGTCGGGCGCGTCGGACACGGGCGGGTAGCGAACCGGTCGCCCCGGAGAGCCCCGGGGCGACCCGCGCCTACTTCCCCTCGCCCTTCCTCTTGCCGCCGTTCTTCGCCGCGTCGCCGAACGGCAGCTTGGTGCCGGTGAGGTCGGCGTGGATGCCGTCGCTCTCCACGGAGACGTTGGCGAGGCGGATGTTGCCGGGGGTCTTGGGGAGTTGGAAGGAGAGGGCGAGGCGGTCGGCGAGCTGGGGCTTGGTGAGGTCGGTGAGGGCGCCGAGCATCTTCGCGTCGATGCCGACCTTCTGGAGCAGCCAGGGGTGGTCCATCACCACGTCGACGAGGTTGACCGTCATCAGCTGGTGGACGAAGCGCGGCGAGCCGATCAGGTCGTGCAGCTTGTCGTCGCTGCGCAGGGCGTCGTCGATGTACTCCTGGGGGATGCCGATCCGCTTGGCGATGGCCGGGATGCTGAGCATCGCCTTGACCTTGGCGACCTGCCGGGTGAGCTCGGCGGCACCCTTCTGGGTCAGGCGGAGGCCCTCGCCCTCGCCGGTGCCCGGGCGGTAGACGGCCATGTCGCCGATGTCCAGGCGCATCCGGCCGATCTCGGTGGAGATGCCCCGGTCGCCGTTGCGGTGGATGCGGGCCTCGGCCCGGACCCGCAAGGTGTGCCCGGCGACGGGGAGTTCGCCGACCGCACGCACCCCGTTGGGGCCCAGTGCACTGAACTTCACCTGGGAGGCGCCCAGTTCGCGGTTCATGTCGTCGAAGGTGAGCAGCACGCTGCCGTGCATCTCGCCGATGGTGGCGCCCTTGATGGCGCTCGGCAGATCGCCGTCCAGCTGGATGTTCCGGGCGGTCGCCGACACCTTCGCCAGCGAGACCCGGTCGGCGGCGACGTCCGGGATCACCACGTCGACCTGGTCGAGCCGCTTGTCGAAGACCTGGGTGAGGAACGGGAATCCGTGGATGTCCACCTCGGGCCGGGCGTGCAGGTGCAGCGCCGACTTCACCTGGTCCTCGGCCTTGTTCTGCGCGTAGAGCACGGCGAACCGGTCGCCGAGGGCGAGCACCCCCGTGCAGGCCGCCAGCGCGACCAGCGCCTTGATGGTGCGCGGAACGGCCGCGAAGCGACCGATGCCCCGCTTCAGCTTCCGGTGGTTCGGCGGCGACCAGGCGTCCTCGTCCTCGTCGTCCGAGCGCAGGCCGAGGCCGAGCGGATCGTCGCTGTCGTCACGCTCGTTGAGGTAGCCGCGGTACGGGGCAGGCGGGGCGTGCGGTGCGCCGTGCTCCGGGGCGCCGCCCCAGCCGGGCGCGGCGTGCGGGCCGGGTGCCGGGGACGGATCCGGGTCGGCGAGTGCGGCCAGGTCCGCGTACGGGTTGACCGGCGGGAGCTCTCTGGTGTCGCCCTGCGGGCCGTTGGACGGCCCGGCTATGTGGGGCTGGTCGCCGGCCTCCGGAGCGGGGGTGGAGGCTGCGGCGGGGGTACCGGCCGGGGACGAGGCCGAGTACGAGGGTGAAGATATGCGTGTGGGGGTTCGCATCAGCACATCCCACCACGAGCGGGACCCGGAAGCGCAAGTCCCGCCGGCGGAATGTGAGATACGCGAAAGTCGTCCCGCCGTCCTTGGCGAAATCTTGCCGCACGACGCCCGCGTGCTCGCGCGGCGGGCTGAACCAACGTCACTAACCTCGTCGTCCCGGCGCGCATCCGGCGCCGCGTCCCTTGGGAGGAAGTCGTGATCGTGGTCACCGGAGCAACCGGCAACATCGGCCGCGGCCTTGTCGGCCGCCTACTGGAGGAGGGCGTGCCGGTCCGGGCCCTCACCCGGGACCCCGCCCGCGCCGAACTCCCGGTCCGGGCCGAGGTGGTCCGCGCCGACCTCGCCGAGGACCCCGACCTCGCCCCGCTGCTCGCCGACGCCGAGGCGCTCTTCCTCAATCTGGCGGCCGGCGGCGGCGCGTCGACGCAGCGGCTGATCGACGCCGCCAAGCGGGTCGGCGTCCGCCGCCTCGTCCTCAACTCCTCCCTCTCGGTGACCGATTCGCCCGCCGACGAGACCAGCTTCATCTCCCGCTCGCACGCCGAGGCCGAGCGCGCGGTTCGCGCGTGTGGCCTGGAGTGGACCTTCCTGCGCGGTGGCAACTACGCCACCAACGCCCTCCGTTGGGCCCCGGCGATCCGCGCGACCGGCGTGGTCCGCGATGCGCATCCGGGCGCCCAGAGCGCCCCCGTCCACGAGGCCGACCTCGCGGAAGCCGCCGCCGTCGCCCTCCTGGACCGCACCGGCGCCCACGCCCACCAGATCCACCGGCTCACCGGGCCCGAGGTGCTCACCAACACCCAGCAGGTCGCCGCGATCGCCGAGGCCGCCGGCCGGCCGGCGCGCATCGAGCAGATCTCGGAGGACGAGGCCGCCGAGGCGATGTCCGGCCCGCACCTCCCCCTCGAAGCGGCCCGCCAACTCGTCCACCTCTTCGGCCAGTCGGTAAACGGTCCCGCCTTCCCGATCACCGACGACGTCGCACGCGTCACCGGCCACCCGGCCCGCCCGTTCGCCCAGTGGGCGCGGGAGCATGCGGGGGACTTCGCCTGAGAGCGGCGGCACCCGAGCCGGCCGGGCCGTTCGGGGATTCGCCCCGGTACGGCCCGTGTCCCGGCGGACGTCACGTCACGGGGTGCGGGCAACGCCGACACCGACAAGACGGGAGCATCGCCCCGAACTGCACTACCGGTAACGGCCGTTCGCGGCGCGGCTACGGCCGGACGCCCGCTACGGGAGACGCAGCTCCGGGCCCACTGCTGACCACGTCAGGGCATGGGCAAGGTCATGAACACCAAGCGCAGACCAAGCCGGTATCCACATCCCGTTAAAGATCCTTTCGCGGAGAACGCTCCCTGGCGTACCCCTGGAGGCTTGTTACCTGACCGAACAGGGGGAGAGGGATGAGCGGGCAGTTCGGCGTCGAGCCGACGGCGCTGACGGATCTGGCGGGCAAGTTCGACATGCAGGCGGAGGATCTGGACGGCCCGATCCGTTCCTTCACGGCGGCGTCGAAAGAGGTCGGGGAGGCGTTCGGGATCCTCGGCGCCTGTGACGGCGCGTTGCAGAAGTACGAGAAGTTATTGATCGGCACGGTCAAGGCGCTGAGCCAGCTGCCCCAGGTGCTCACCAGCGACGCCGACCGGCTGCGGATCAACGCCTCCCAGTACGCGGAAGCGGACCGGACGGTCGTCGGTCACCTCCAGGCCGTGCCTCGTTACCAGGCGGTGTGACGTGGACCTCAACGGCTGGGTCGACGGCAAGGTGCTGGAGATCCTCCAGGCGTTCGGCGTCGAACTCCCGGGCGGCAACGGCGACACGCTGCGCACGATCGCCCGCTCCTGGGACTCCATGGGCGACGAACTGACCAAGGTCGTGGGGGCCTTGGGCCGCTCCATCGACGGCGTCGACAAACAGGGCTGGCACGGTGCGGCCCGCGACGCCTTCGAGAAGCACTGGCAGGACCAGAAGAAGACCATCACCGACGTCGCGAACAACTTCCACCATGTCGCCGACGGGCTACGGGAGTTCGCCGGTGAGATCGACAAGATCAACAAAGAGATCATCGACATCTGCGTCCAGATCGCCGAGATGGAGGTGCTCGGTGCCGCGCTGTCCGCCTTCACCGGTTTCCTCTCCGACCTTGTCGCGAACGCGGCCGTGGCTGCGAAGGTCGCCAAGATCATGGACCTGGTCAAGCTGTTCACGTCGGCGGCGGAGAAGGTGGCGGAGCTGCTGGAGCGGTTCGGTGGGATGAGCGCGGAAGCCGCGGCGACGCTGGAGAAGATGCTTACCGTGGTGGCTCGAATCGGCGGCAAGTTTGCGGAGACCTATGCCTCGAACTTCGTCGCTGACTCGGGCAGCTTGATGATCAACCAGGGCCTCACCGGGCAGCGGGTGACGGTGGGTCAGGATTTCTCGACCGCGAACAAGGAAGCCCTGGGTACGGCCGCGTTCACCGTGGGCGGAGCGGAGCTGGCGGAGGGCGCCAAGCTGACGGGTGCGGTCGGCAGGGTGCTCAAAGGCGAGGGGCAGGCGGGCAGCGCTGCCAATGGTGCGCTCGGCAACATCGCAGGAGGTCTCACCGCCGACCGGAAGGACGACAGCAAGGGCGCCGCCGACACCGTTTGGGACGCGGGGACGAATGCTGTTACCGGGGCCCTCGGAAACCGTGTCGGAGACCACGTCCTCGGAAATAAGGAGGGGCACAGTCTTGGCGGCCGGGGCGGGGGTGAAGAAGGCGAGCTCATCGACGGGGCGTACAGGAATGCCTTCCGCAACGGCCTCAACACAGGGATCTACGAAGGGGGCGCGGGCATCGAGACCGACTTTCAGCACCTCGTCAAGGAAACCGACGAGGCCGAGAAAGGCGGGAGTTGATTCGTGTACCAAAAGGCCAGCACCGTGATCCTGGCGGGCGTCGCGCACGTCAATCCGAATGAACCCGCCGACTGGCTCGGTTTTCTGGCGCTCCCCGGAGTGATTCTCGGACTGCCGCTCGTCGTTGTCGGTGTCGGTATGACCCTTGCCATCCGGCGCGTCAAGTGGCGGAGGAAATGGGGCGATTACGTGATCGGGCCGGTGTTTCTTCTCGTTGGCTTGGCTATTGCCGTCCCCTGTTTCGGCTTCGCCTTCCACCTACTGTGACGCGGCCGCCGAGCGCCGAACGCAGCGGCCCCGGTCGTCCGCGTCTGAAGCGGGCGACCGGGGCCGTAGGCATGGGCGGGCCGAAGCCGAACAGCCCGCCGCCGGTGGCTACTTCACCACCGTGATCCGATCCGCCTTCGGCGGGGACAGGGGGGTGGACGGCGTCGAGTGGGACGTCAGGTAGGCGGTGAGGGCGTCGAGGTCGGAGGGGCCTACGTGCTTGTTGGTGCCCTGCTTGAGGGCGGGGAAGCCGTCGCCGCCGCCGGCCAGGAACTCGTTCATGGCGACGCGGTAGGTCTTGGCGGGGTCCACCGGCGCGCCGTTGAGCTTGACGGTGTCGGTGACGACGCGGGCGGCGCCGGACTTGGTCATGTCGAGGGTGTAGGTGAGGCCCTTGGAGACCTGGAGGATCTTGGGGGACGCCTCGTTGGGGCCGCTGACCTGCTGTTGGAGGGCGGCCAGGAGCTGGGCGCCGGTCAGGTCGACGACGTGCGTCATGTTGGTGAACGGCTGGACGGTGAACGCCTCGGCGTAGGTGACGACACCGTCGCCCTCCTTGCCCGACGCCTGGTACGCGAGGTCGGAGCGGATGCCGCCGGGGTTCATCAGCGCGAGTTGGGCGCCGCCCTTGTCGGGGGCCGCGGTGGCCTCCTGTTGGGCGTCGGCGATCAGGTCGCCGAGGGGTTCCTCGGGGGTGCCGGCGCCGCGGCCGTTGATGTCGGCCGAGATGTAGCCGACCGGCTTGTTGGCGATCGGGGCGGCCAGCTTGTTCCAACGGGCGATCAGGGACGTCAGGTCCGGCGCCTTGGGCTGGGTGCGGTTGACGACGTGGTTGAGCGCGCGGGGGCCGTGCACCGCGGTGCGGACGATGTCGTGGGTGCGGCGGTCGTAGGTGAGCGTGGTGTCGGTGTAGAGGCGGCCGTACGAGGCGGCCGAGGTGACCGTGCGGGGGTGGCCGGCCGGGTCCGGGATGGTGCAGGTGTAGGACTGGTGGGTGTGGCCGGTGACCAGCGCGTCCACCTTCGGGCTGACGCGCTTGGCGATGTTCACGATCGGGCCGGAGATCCCCGCGCCCGGACCGGGGCTGTCGCAGTCGTAGTTGTACGAGGTGGACGCCGGCATGCCGCCCTCGTGGATCAGCGCGACGATCGCCTTGACGCCCTGGCGGTCCAGGACCTTGGCGTACTTGTTGAGGGTGGCGACCTCGTCGTGGAAGGTCAGGCCCTTGACGCCGTCGGCGTTGACGATGTCCGGGGTGCCCTTGAGGGTCACGCCGATGAAGCCGATCTTGACGCCGTTGTGCTGCCACACCGTGTACGGCTTGAGGATCGGCTTGCCCGTCTTGTCGTCGGTGACGTTGGCGGCCAGGTACGGGAAGGCGGCGCCCTTGAAGGTCTTGCCCTTCTCGTAGCAGCCGTCCTTGGGGTGGCAGCCGCCGCGCTGCATGCGCGTCAGCTCGGCCCGGCCCTCGTCGAACTCGTGGTTGCCGACCGAGGTGACGTCCAGGCCCAGCCGGTTCATCGCCTCGATGGTCGGCTCGTCGTGGAAGAGGCCGGAGAGCAGCGGGCTGGCGCCGATGACGTCGCCGGCCGCGGCGGTGACGGAGTACGGGTGGCCCTTGCGGGCGGTGCGCAGGGACTGCGCGAGGTACTCGACGCCGCCGGCCGGGACGGTCTTCTTGGACCCGTCGGCCTGGCGTTGCTCGACGGTGCCGGAGGAGCCCTGCGGCGGTTCGAGGTTGCCGTGGAAGTCGTTGAAGGAGAGCAACTGGACGTCGACGGTGCGGGCCGGGCGGTGCGGGCGGCCGCTGTCGGCCCCGGCGGGCGGGGCGGTGGCGGTCAGGGCGACGCCCGCGACGGTGGCGAGCACGGCGGCGCCGGCCGCCAATCTGCCGCGCAGGCGCGGCCGTTGAGGTGTCGTTGACATGGTTCCCCTCCGTGGCTGGTGCTGAGCGGTGGGCAGCTTATTGTCGACGCGCGTAGAGGGATAGGGGGCGGAGGTGACGTCCCGGTGGCGGAGAGGTGGCGGGGCCGGCCGGGGGCGGCGTCCGCGGTGCCCGCCCGACGCGGGGACGGCGTCGTACGCTTCACACATGACTGACGCTGCACAGGAGATGGGGCACGCCGGCCGCCGGGTCGAGGTGGTCGACGAGCTCGCACCGGAAAGGGCCGAGGCCGTCCTTGAGCTGATCGAACGGGCCGCGCGGGCGGACGGGCAGCCGGCCGTGTCCGAACAGGGCCGGCTCCAGTTGCGGGGCGGCCGCCGCGAGGGAGTGCGGCACCTGTTGGTGTACGTGCCGGGGGAGGACGGCGAGCAGCTGGTCGGATACGGGCAGTTGGAGGACACCGATCCGGTGGAGGCGCCGGCCGCCGAGCTCGTCGTGCACCCCGGGTACCGCGGTCGCGGTCACGGCCGGGCGCTGGGCGGCGAGCTGCTGGCCCAGTCCGGGCGTCGGCTGCGGGTGTGGGCGCACGGCGGGCACCCGGCCGCCCGGCACCTGGCGCAGACGCTGGGGCTGACGATGTTCCGGGAACTGCGGCAGATGCGGCGGTCGCTGGCGGACTGGGACCTGGCCGAGCCGGTGCTGCCGGAGGGTGTGACGGTGCGGACCTTCCAGCCGGACGTCGACGACGCGGCCTGGCTGGAGATCAATGCGGCGGCCTTCGCGCACCACCCCGAGCAGGGCGCGCTGACCCAGCGCGATCTGGACGACCGCAAGGGCGAGGCGTGGTTCGACCCCAAGGGCTTCTTCCTCGCCGAGAAGGACGGCCGGCTGGTCGGCTTCCACTGGACGAAGGTGCACGCCGAGGAGGGCCTGGGCGAGGTGTACGTCCTCGGGGTGCGGCCGGGCGCACAGGGCGGCGGCCTGGGCAAGGCGCTGACCGCGATCGGGCTGCGGCACCTGGCGGCGCAGGGGCTGGCCACCGCGATGCTCTATGTGGACGCGGACAACGTGCCCGCGGTGACGGTCTACGAGCGGCTGGGGTTCACCACCCACGAGACGGACCTGATGTACCGGTCGGAGACCTGAGCGCTCCTGGGGGATGCGGGGCGGGGCGGGCCGTGGGGCCCGCCCCGTCGCGTGTGTCAGGGCCGCGCGTCACGCTCCTGTTGGGCGCGCCATTCGCGCGCCAGGATCGCGTATATCACCTCGTCGCTCCACTCGCCGTCGAGGAACTCGTTCTCCCGCAGCTCGCCCTCGCGGCGCATGCCCAGGCGCTCCAGCAGCCGGGCGGAGGCGGTGTTGCGGCCGTCCAACTCGGCCTGGATGCGGTGGAGTCCGAGCTCGGTGAAGCCCAGGTCGAGCAGGGCGCGGGCGGCCTCGGTGGCGTAACCGCGGCCGGCGTACTCGGGGTTGAAGACGTAGCCGATGCCGCCCTGGCGGTGTGCGCGGTGAGTGTAGACGAAGGTGACGTCGCCGATCAGGGTCCCGGAGTCCCGTAGGACGACGGCGAGTTGGAGGAAGTCGCCGGACTGCCTCAGCGTCGTGCGGGTCGCCTTGTCGGCGATCGAGGCGCGGGAGGCGGCCTCGTCGTACGGGCCCCAGTAGAGGTAACGGCAGACCTCGGGGCGGCGCTGATAGGCGTGGACGGCGGCGAAGTCGTCGTGGCGGACGGGGCGGAGGTCCAGGCGCGCGGTCCGTAGGGGGTACGCGGGGGTGTACGGGAGCGGGGGCAGCGGGGGTATGGGTGGCGTGGAAGGTCTGGGCACGCGGTCAGCGTAGGGAGCGCGGGCGGGCGGTGCAGCGGACTTTCCGGGAGGCGGCTAGGGCCTGTCCGAGGCGCGCCCGGATTGGCGGCCGCGAAGATCGCCGGGCGTCGGGGCGGAGAGAAAACATCCGGGGGTAGCGTCCCGCTTGCCTGGCCGCCATGTCCGCTTCACCAGCGATTCAATATCGCTTGCAAGCATCACTGAATGCAGCCCGCTGTGCCGAACGTCCCGAACCCGCGGCTCGAAGTCGTGCCGCCGCCTCCTGGCGCGCCTGGAAGGCCCCGGGCGCGGAAGAATAAGGACATGAACCAGCAGCGCAGCGCTCAGGCCCCGGCCCAGCCCGAGATGCCGCCCCAGGAGACGCCGAGGGCGCTGGGACCCCTGCAACCCTCGGTCGGCTCGATCGCCGCGCACCGGCCGAACGCCGTCCGGCGCGACATCTCCGGGCTGGAGCCCGACCTGGACGCCGACCCCGATGCGTACGAGGACCGCGGCGTCCCGGGTGCGAACGGCGAGGAACTGCCGAGCGGGCGGTTCCTGGACCGTGAGCGGAGCTGGCTGGCGTTCAACGAGCGGGTGCTGGAGCTCGCCGAGGACCCGGCCACCCCGCTCCTGGAACGCGCCAATTTCCTTGCGATTTTCGCCAGCAACCTGGACGAGTTCTTCATGGTCCGGGTCGCCGGCCTCAAGCGGCGGATCGCCACCGGCGTCGCCACCCGCTCCGCCTCCGGGCTCCAGCCCCGGGAGGTGCTGGATCTGATCTGGACCCGGTCCCGCGAGCTGATGGCTCGGCACGCCGCCTGCTTCCAGCAGGACGTCGCGCCCGAACTCGCCGACCAGGGCATTCACTTGATCCGCTGGCCGGAACTGACCGAGAAGGAGCAGGCCCGGCTGTTCACGCTGTTCCGGCAGCAGATCTTCCCGGTGCTGACCCCGCTGGCGGTCGACCCGGCGCACCCCTTCCCCTATATCTCCGGGCTGTCGCTGAACCTGGCCGTGGTGGTCCGCAATCCGGTCAGCGGTCATGATCACTTCGCACGTGTGAAGGTTCCGCCGCTGCTCTCTCGCTTCCTGGAGGCGTCCCCGCAGCGGTACGTCCCCATCGAGGACGTGATCGCCGCCCACCTGGAGGAGCTGTTCCCGGGGATGGAGGTGCGGGCGCACCACATGTTCCGGGTGACCCGCAACGAGGACCTGGAGGTGGAGGAGGACGACGCCGAGAACCTCCTCCAGGCCCTGGAGAAGGAGCTGATGCGGCGGCGCTTCGGGCCGCCCGTCCGGCTGGAGGTCGAGGAGACCATCGACCCGGCCGTCCTGGACCTGCTGGTGCAGGAGCTGAAGGTCTCCGAGGCCGAGGTCTACCCGCTGCCCGGCCCGCTCGACCTGACCGGGCTGTTCGGGATCGGGGCGCTGGACCGGCCGGAGCTGAAGTACCCCAAGTTCGTGGCGGGCACCCACCGCGACCTGTCGGAGGTGGAGTCCGCCTCGGCCCCCGACGTCTTCGCCGCGCTGCGCGCCCGCGACGTCCTGCTGCACCACCCTTACGACTCGTTCTCCACCTCGGTGCAGGCGTTCTTGGAGCAGGCCGCGGCCGACCCCAAGGTGCTGGCCATCAAGCAGACGCTGTACCGCACCTCCGACCACTCGCCGATCGTGGACGCCCTGATAGACGCCGCAGAGTCCGGCAAGCAGGTGCTCGTCCTGGTGGAGATCAAGGCGCGCTTCGACGAGCAGGCCAACATCAAGTGGGCGCGCAAGCTGGAGGAGTCCGGCTGTCACGTCGTCTACGGCCTGGTCGGGCTGAAGACGCACTGCAAGCTCTCCCTCGTGGTGCGCCAGGAGGGCGAGACGCTGCGCCGGTATTCCCACGTGGGCACCGGCAACTACCACCCCAAGACGGCCAGGTTGTACGAGGACCTGGGGCTGCTGACCGCGGACCCCCAGGTGGGAGCCGACCTCTCCGACCTCTTCAACCGGCTCAGCGGCTACTCCCGGCGGGAGACCTACCGCCGGCTGCTGGTGGCGCCCACCTCGCTGCGCGACGGGCTGATCCAGCGGATCAACAAGGAGGCCGTGCACCACCGGGCGGGCCGTCCCGCCTACGTCCGCATCAAGGTCAACTCGATGGTCGACGAGGCGGTCATCGACGCGCTCTACCGGGCCTCGCAGGCCGGCGTCCCCGTCGACGTCTGGGTGCGCGGCATCTGCGCGCTGCGCCCCGGGGTGCCCGGGCTGAGCGAGCACATCCGGGTCCGCAGCGTGCTGGGCCGCTTCCTGGAGCACTCCCGGGTCTTCGCCTTCGGCAACGGCGGCGAGCCCGAGGTGTGGCTGGGCAGCGCCGACATGATGCACCGCAACCTCGACCGGCGGATCGAGGCACTGGTGCGGGTCACCGACCCGGCCCACCGGGCGGCCCTGAACCGGCTGTTGGAGACCGGGACGTCGGACACCACCTCGTCCTGGCACCTGGGCCCGGACGGCGACTGGACCCGGCACGCGGTGGACGCGGACGGCACCCCGCTGCGGAACGTACAGGAAATGCTCATCGACGCCCGGAGGCGCCGGCGTGGCCCAGCGACATGACCAGCCGGCCGGGGGGCCGCGGCACGACCTCCTCGGTACCGGCGGGGGAAGCGGAAGCGGAATCGGATACGAACCCGGCCCGGCGCCGGGGGCCTGCGCCGCAGTGGTGGACGGGCCGGGGGACGGTGTGTACGGGAACGGGGTCTACGGGGAGGCGCTCTACGGGGCGGACGGCGGTGCGCGGGGGGCGGCGCGCGCGGGGTGCGGGGACCCGGCGCCCTACGGGCAGGACGACGGCCCCGGTGGCGGGCCCGGGCTCGGCGGGCGGACGGCCGGCGAGGTGCTGGCCGGCTATCTGCACCGGCAGTCCACGGACTTCCTGCGCAGCCTGCGGCTCCACCGGGAGGCCGGCCCGGACGCGGCGGGCGCCGGCGAGGCGGCCTGGCAGCTGCGCCGCACCGCCCGCCGGATCAGCGCCACGCTGCACACCTTCCGGCCGCTGACCGAGGAGGTCTGGGCCGATCAACTCCGGGCCGAGCTCGGCTGGTTGAGCACCACCCTCGCCCGCGAGCAGGCGTGCGAGGCGCGCCGGGACCGGCTGATGGGGGCGCTCACCCGGCTGACCGGGCGCGGCGAGCGGGCCGACCGGCCGGCGGAGCGGGGCGGCCGGGGCACCCGGTCCGGACGCGGCGCCCGGAGCGCCCGGGACGGCCGACCGGCCGCACCGTCCGCCGCCACCCCCGGTGCAAGCACCGGCTCCACTGGAGCGGCTTACACCGCGCCCCCTGCTGCCGCCACCGAGCCGGAGCCGGAGAGCGCGCTGGCCGCCGGCGCCGCCCGGGCCGGGGCGCTGCTCGACCGGCAGCTCACCCTCGCCCGCGCGCGGGCGCACTCGGCGGCCCTCCAGGCGCTGGGCTCGTCCCGTTTCCACGCCGTCGCGGACGCGGTCGCGGTGCTGGCCTCGGAGGCGCCGCTGGCCCGCCGGGCCGGCGAGGTGGAAGCGGCGCAGGCGCTGCCGCCGCTCGCCGAGCAGGCGCACCGGCGGCTCGCCGAGGCGGTCGCCACCCTGCCGCTGGCCCGCGCCGGCCACCCGTACAACGCCGGTGCGCTCGCCGTCGAGCAGGGCCAGGACGCGCCCTGGCACCGGGCGCGGTTGCTGGTCCGGATCAGCCACTACGCCCAGGAGGTGATCGCCCCGGACGCCGTCGACCCCCGGCTGTTCGCGTCCGACCGGGTCCTCACCCAGCACCGGGACGCCGCCGAGGCGGCCGCGGCGGCGGCCACCGCGGCCCGTACGCCGCGGATCGCGCCGGCCACCGCGTACGCGCTGGGCGTGCTGCACGCCGACCAACGGCACGAGGTCGAGGCGGCCCGCTACGCCTTCGGGCGGGTGTGGCTGCCGGGCCCGGCCGGCGAGCGCGGGGCCTGAGCGGGACGGGAGGGGCGCGATGGGCAGGACGGCGGGCCGCGGGGGCGGTGGGGCGTGCGGTGCACGGACGGTGCCGAGCGGGCCGATCCGGGCGGCCGGCTGCGTGCTGTGGCGCCGGCGCCCGGCCGGCGACGGGATCGAACTGGCCCTGGTCCACCGGCCGAAGTGGGACGACTGGTCCCATCCCAAGGGCAAGCTCAAGCCGCGCGAGGACGCCCGGCGGGGAGCGCTGCGCGAGGTGCTGGAGGAGACCGGGATGACCTGCGCGCCCGGCCCGGAACTGCCCACCGTCCGCTACCGGGTCGGCGATCGCCCCAAGGTGGTCCGCTACTGGGCGGCCGAGGCCACCGGCGGCGGCTTCGTCCCCAACAAGGAGGTGGACCGCGTCTGGTGGGTGCCGCCGGACGTGGCCCGTCAGGTGCTCACCCAGGACCGCGACAAGGAGCTGGTGAGCGCCTTGCTGAGCGCGCTGCCCGGGAGCGGCGGCGAGACCGGGGAGGGGCCGGCGGACGGGCCGGGCGGGGGCGGCTGACCGGCACCGCGGAACCCCGCGTTCCCTGCCCGGCGCATACTGGAGTGATGCTGCACGGGGAAATCGAGATCAGTGCCTTCCTCAAGGCGCGCCGTGCCGCGCTCGACCCGGCCGAGGTCGGTCTGCCCGACGGGTTCGGCCGCCGCCGGGTGCGCGGGCTGCGGCGCGAGGAGGTCGCCCAGCTCGCCGGGATCAGCGTGGACTACTACACCCGGATCGAGCAGGGCCGGGCGCCCGCCGTCTCCGGCTCCGTCCTGGACGCCATCGCGCGGGCGCTGCGGCTGTCGCACGGCGAGATGACGTATCTGCGCAACGTCGCGGTGCCGCGGCGCCGGACCGCCGGCACCTGCGCGCCGGTTCCGGCGCAGACCGTGCGGCCGGCGGTCCGCGAGCTGCTGGCGGCGATGGACCCCGCGGTCGCCGCCGTGGTGCTCGGCCGCGGGCTGGACATCCTGGCCTGGAACGGCGCCGGCGCCCGGCTCTCCTTCGACCTCGAAGCGCTCGCGCCGGCCCGGCGGAACACCGCGTTGCTGGTCTTCCTCGACCCGGCGGCCCGGGAGCGGTACCCGGACTGGGAGAAGAAGGCCGAGGAGGTCGTCGGCAATCTGCGGGCGGACAGCGGGCGGCACTCGGACGACCCGCGGATCTGCGAGGTGGTGAACGAACTCCTCGACCGCAGCCCGGAGTTCCGCCGGATGTGGGCGGCCCAGGGCGTCTACGAGTGCCTGCGCGGGACCAAGCGGATGCGGCACCCGGAGGTCGGCGAGCTGACCGTGACCTTCGAGAGCTTCCGGCTGGCGGCCGACCCGGACCAGGTGCTGGTGACGTACACCGCGCCGGCCGGCTCGGCGTCCGAGGCCGCGCTGCGCGCACTGTCCCGGCCGGCGGCGGGCGCGGCGGTGGCGTCCTAGGTCCTGTCCGATGGGGCAGGGGCGGACAGCCCTGGCCAGGCCGCGGCTACTGCACCCCGCCGCCCCGTGGGGCCAACGCCTCCCACCGCACCGTGACCTCGCCCTGGCGTCGCCGGCGGGGGTCCCCGGCCAGTGGCCAGTCGGTGGCCAGGGCGGCGACGGCGGCGCGCCACCGTTGGCGGGCGCCCAGCGCGCCCAGCGGGGCGGCGCTTGCCCAGGCCCGGTCGAAGTCGCGCAGGAAGGCGTGCACCGGCTCGCCCGGCACATTGCGGTGGATCAGCGCCTTGGGGAGGCGTTCGGCCAGGTCGGAGGGGGTGTCCAGGGAGCCGAGCCGGGTGGCGAAGGTGACCGTGCGGGGACCCTCGGGGCCGAGCGCGACCCACACGTGCCGGCGCCCGATCTCGTCGCAGGTGCCCTCGACCAGCAGCCCGCCGGGCGCCAACCGGGCGCGCAGCCGCGCCCAGACGGCGGCGACCTCGTCCTCGTCGTACTGGCGCAGCACGTTCGCGGCCCGGATGAGGAGCGGGGCGCGGCCGGGCGGGCCGGGCAGCGGCACCTCGAAGCCGCCGTGCACGAAGTCCAGGCCGGCGCGGGCATAGGGGAGGGCGGCGGCGACCCGGGCCGGGTCGATCTCGATACCGACGACGCGGGCATCCGGCCGCACCGTGCGCAGCCGGGTCAGCAGCTCCAGCGCGGTCCAGGGGGCGGCGCCGTAGCCCAGGTCGACGGCGACCGGGTCGGCGGTGCGGCGCAGTTCCGCGCCGTGCTCGGCGGCGATCCAGCGGTCCATGCGGCGCAGCCGGTTGGGGTTGGTGGTGCCGCGGGTGGCGGTTCCGACCGGCCGGGACGGCGCGGGGGCCGGGACGGCGGAGGTGCGGGCGGAAACGGTCGAGCGGCGGGCCATGCATCGAGGGTATGGGGTCGCGCCGGGCCGGCTGGCCGGGCGGCCGGCGCCGGGCCCCGCGGCGCCGGCCTCGTCACGCTTTGGCAAAGTACGAAGAAAGTTCGAAGACGGCGGGACGGACGGAAATGGATCGCGGTGCGGTGTTGTTGCAGGGGGGCGGAGGCGAGCGCCCGCCTCGCCTAGGAGGTTGCTCGCAGTGAGCCACTACGTGTCCAGGCTCCGCAGCCGGCCGCACGGCCAGTTCGCGGGCCCGCCGCGGTTGCGGCTGCCCAAGGGGGCCCGGCGTCCCCGCCGGGTGGCGATGCTCAGTGTGCACACCTCACCGCTCCACCAGCCCGGCACCGGCGACGCCGGCGGGATGAACGTCTACATCGTCGAGCTGGCCCGGAAGCTGGCCGCGTCCGGCATCGAGGTGGAGATCTTCACCCGGGCCACCACCGGCGCCCTGCCGCCCTCCGTCGAGCTGGCCCCCGGCATCCTGGTGCGGCACGTCGCCGCCGGCCCGTACGAGGGGCTGGCCAAGGAGGAGCTGCCGGCCCAGCTGTGTGCCTTCACCCACGGCGTGATGCAGGCGTGGGCCGGCCACCGCCCCGGCTACTACGACCTGGTGCACTCCCACTACTGGCTCTCCGGTCACGTCGGCTGGCTGGCCGCGGAGCGCTGGCGGGTCCCGCTGGTGCACGCGATGCACACCATGGCCAAGGTCAAGAACGCCTCGCTGGCCGTCGGCGACACCCCCGAGCCGGCCGCCCGGGTCATCGGCGAGACCCAGATCGTCGGCGCCGCCGACCGCCTGATCGCCAACACCGCCGAGGAGGCGGAGGAGTTGGTCCGGCACTACGACGCCGACCCGGGCAAGGTCGCGGTGGTCCACCCCGGCGTCAACCTCGACCGCTTCCGGCCGCTGGCCGACGACGGCACCGCCGACGTCGAGGCGAGCCGGGCCGCCGCCCGGGCCCGCCTCGGCCTGCCGCAGGACGCGGTGATCCCGCTCTTCGCCGGCCGAATACAGCCGCTCAAGGCCCCCGACATCCTGCTGCGGGCCACCGCCGCGCTGGTCGACGAGGACCCCTCGCTGCGCGCCCGCCTGGTGGTCCCGGTGGTCGGCGGCCCCAGCGGCAGCGGTCTGGCCAAGCCCGAGGGGCTGCAGAAGCTGGCGGCCCGGCTGGGCATCGCCGATCTGGTCCGGTTCCGCCCGCCGGTCGGCCAGGAGCAGCTCGCCGACTGGTACCGCGCCGCGTCCGTGCTGGTCATGCCCTCGTACAGCGAGTCGTTCGGGCTGGTGGCGATCGAGGCCCAGGCGTGCGGCACCCCGGTCGTGGCGGCCGCGGTCGGCGGGCTGCCGGTGGCCGTGCGGGACGGCGTCAGCGGCTTCCTGGTCGCCGGCCACGACCCGGGCGACTACGCCCGCGCGCTGCGCCGCTTCGTCGACGACGGGACGCTGGCCGCCCGGATGGGCAGCGCCGCCGCCCGGCACGCCCAGTCCTTCGGCTGGGACACCGCCGCCGCGGCCACCGCCGACGTCTACACCGCCGCGATGCAGGAGCGCCGCCGTCACCTACGATCACTCCATGGCTGAGGAACGGCGGCCCTGTGGGGGCGAGCAACAGGCGGCGGACGCGGCCGCGGTGGTCGAGCGCACCCTCAAGGACGCCGAGCTGGAGTGGGAGTCGCCGTCCGCCGGCACCTACGTCGTCAAGCTGCCCGGCACCCGCAAGCTGTCCACCACCTGCTCGCTGATCGTCGGCCGCCACTCGCTCTCCGTCAACGCCTTCGTCGTCCGCCGCCCCGACGAGAACCACGAGGCCGTCCACCGCTGGCTGCTGGAGCGCAACACCCGCCTCTACGGCGTGAGTTACGCGCTCGACAAGCTGGGCGACATCTACCTCGTCGGCAAGTTCCCGCTGGCCGCCGTCACCCCCGACGAGCTGGACCGGATCCTCGGCACCGTCCTGGAGAACGCCGACGGCAGCTTCAACACCCTGCTGGAGATGGGCTTCGCCTCGGCGATCCGCAAGGAGTACGCCTGGCGGGTGGCGCGCGGCGAGTCCACCCGCAACCTGTCCGCGTTCGAGCGGCTGACCCGCGGCGACGCGGAGCAGTAGCCGGGCGCCGCCGGCTCACGGTACGAAGCGCACCTCCGGGTGGCGCGCCGAGGGACCGTCCAGCAGACGGCCGTCCCCGCCGCGCAGCCACCGGTCGAAGAACGCGGTGACATAGGCCCGTTCGGCGGCGACCGCGCGCGCCGGGGCGAGCGTCCCGATCAGCTCCGTCACGTCCCTGCGGCCCAGCCCCACCTGCCGCGCGACCTGCGGGATCAGCGCCTGGGCATCGGTGAAACTGGCGTGCCGGCCGCCCCGCAGCGTCAGGTCCCGCAGCCACGCCCCACGGGCCGCGCTGTGCCGCCAGGCCGCACCCCAGGAGGGGATCGAGTGGTGGTCGTCCCCGGCCATCCCCATCAGCAGCAGCGGACGGTCCACCCCATCCCGCCCCACACTGGACGGATGTGACGGATCGTCATCGCGCTGGGTGTAGCCCAGCACCCCGTCCAGGTTCGCCGCCGCCCTGATCCGCGGGTCGTCGTGCATCGCCTGCACGGCGGTGAACCCGCCCGCGGACTGCCCGAACATCCCCACCGTGGACGGGTCCAGCGCCCCGCGCAGCCCGGCCGGCAGCGCCGAGTCGGCCCCGCCGCGCGCCAGTTGGTCCAGCACGAACCGGGCATCGGCCACCCGCACCGCGGTGACCTTCTCCAGCAACGCGGTGATCCGGCCGGCCCGTTGGGCCTTCGCCAGCTCCGCGCGCAGGACGCTGCGCGCCACCCGGCCGTCCGGGAACTCCACGGCGGGCGCCTCGTAGGGGTGGTCGAGGGTCACCACCGCATAGCCGCGGGAGGCGAGTTCGTCGCAGAGCGCGCTGCCGAACGAGCGGGGGTCGCCGGCGCCGGGGGAGTAGAGGACCACCGGCAGCCGGCGGCCGCCCGGCCGGGCCACCGGGGCGCCCCGATGTGCGTGGGTGAGGGTGGCGCCCCAGGCCACCTTGCCCGCCGGGACGCGGTCCGCGAAGTTGTTCAGCCGGTCGAACGCGGTCGCCTCGGCCGCGGTCAGCTGCGGCACCCGCGGGATGCGCCCGGCGTCCCCGGTGGCCGGGTAGCGCACGCTCACCATCAGCTCCCGGTACGGCCGTTGGGCGTCCCAGGGGTCGGTCCGGTGGCGGTCCGTGAGGTGCAGCGCGACCGTGCCGACCGGGTACGGGCCGGTGGGCGCGGGGAGCGTGGGCGCCGGCGCGGCCGCCGCGGCGTGCGCCCCACCCCGCGGCCCCTGGCGCCCGCCCTCCGCCCCGGCCCCGATGCCCGCCGCGGCCGTCACCGCGACCACCACCAACGCCCCGAGCCCCGCCAGCTTCCGCGCCGTGCCGCCCATCGCCGTCTCCCCGTTCGCCGCCACTACGGACGCGACCCGCGCCCGACGGACGCCCACCGCCCGCACCCCGCACGATCCCGGCCCCGACCGGCCCAATCGACCGTGTGGCCACCCGTGTTGGGGGTGTGGCCAGCACGAAGAAGGCGCCCGCGAGACCCGGGGGCGCCGGGCGTGCGCGGCACCACGCCGCGCCGTGCCGCCCTGCTAGGGCCGGTCCGATGGGTCAGGGTCAGGGAGGCCCTGGGAGCCCGACGGGATTGCGCTCCGGTCGGTCCCGGCGCGGCCGTCGTCCGGATTCCCGGCGTCCGGATCCCCGGCGTCCGAACTCGCGGGGCCCGAACTCGCCGCGCCCGCCCGGCCGGTGGCGTCGTCCGCCGTGGCCGCAGGGACGCCGTCCGCCCGCCCCGGCATCCTCCGCAGCAGCAGCCCGTACCCCACCGCGGCCACCGTGCCGACCACCGCGCAGCCGGCCCAGAGCACCCCGGCGCCGTAGTGGTCGATGACCGTGCCGCCCAACAGGGGCGCGGCCAGCGACGCGACGGACCAGGACAGGGAGTACATGCCCTGGTAGCGGCCGCGGCCGTGCCGCGGCGACAGGCGGACCACCAGGCCCATCTGCGTGGGCGAGTTGATGATCTCGCCGAGCGTCCAGACGGCGACCGCGACGGCGAACAGGGCGAGCGAGCCGGCCAGCGCCGTCAGCCCGAAGCCATAGCCGGCCAGCAGCGCCGAGCCGATGAGCAGCGCGGCCGGGCTGCGGTGCTCGATGAAGCGGGTGACCGGGATCTGGAGCAGCACGATCAGCACCCCGTTGACCGCGATGACCAGCCCGAAGTCCGCGCTGGAGAAGCCCGCGAGCCCCATCGACACCGGCAGCGACACATACGCCTGCTGGAACAGCAGCGCCAACAGCAGGTTCAGCCCGACGACGGTCATGAACTTCCCGTCGCGCAGCACCGTCAGCATCGAGACCCGCGCGGCGCCGGCCGCGTCCCCCGGCGCGTCCGCGGCCCCGCCGGCAGCCGGGCGCGACTCCGGCAACGCGAAGAACACCACCAGCGCACAGGCCAGCACCAGCGTCGCCTCGCCCAAGAAGAGGGCCAGATAACCGTGTTCGGCGATCAGCCCGGCGACGCTGGAGGAGACCGCGAAACCCAGGTTGATCGCCCAGTAGTTGAGGGAGAAGGCGCGGACGCGGTCCTTTGGGGCGACGATGTCGGCCATCATCGCCTGCACCGCCGGCCGCGAGGCGTTGGACGCCATCCCGACCACGCAGGCCACCACCGCGATGGCCACCGGATCGGTCATGAACCCCAGCAGCGCCACGGACACCGCCGTGCACACCTGCGCCACCAGCATCGTCGGCCGCCGCCCCAACCGGTCGGCGAGCACCCCCGCCCCCACCGACGAGACCACCCCGCCGAGCCCGTACAGCGCGCCGACCAACCCCGCGTACGAGGCCGAGTAGCCGCGCTCGACGGTCAGATAGAGCGCCAGGAAGGTGGCGACGAACGCCCCCAGCCGGTTGATCAACGTGCTGGTCCACAGCCACCAGAACTGCCGCGGCAACCCCGAGACGCTCGCTACGGCGGCCCGCCGCAGCCGCCCCCGACCCCGGCCCTTGGCACCACCTACGGGCGCAGACATGACGGAACCCCCCTGGACGCCGAGCGGCAACGCGCCGCGAAAACGCCCTCCCGTAGGCGGCGAGGGCGACCCGCGCAAACTACAAAGCGGGCGCTCCCGGCCGCCACACAATTGATCGGAAGCGTCAAACGTCACCCCCAGCCACCCCGCCCGGCACCGATCCGCGCAGGTGACGGCCGCCCGCAGGGGCACCCCACGGCGTCGATTACGCTCGACGGCATGGCCACCGCACCGTACAAGCTGATCCTGCTCCGCCACGGCGAGAGCGAGTGGAACGCGAAGAACCTGTTCACCGGCTGGGTGGACGTCAACCTCAACGAGAAGGGCGAGAAGGAGGCGGTCCGTGGCGGAGAGCTGCTCAAGGACGCCGGCCTGCTCCCCGACGTCGTCCACACCTCCCTCCAGAAGCGCGCCATCCGCACCGCGCAGCTGGCCCTGGAGGCCGCCGACCGCCACTGGATCCCGGTCCACCGCAGCTGGCGGCTGAACGAGCGCCACTACGGTGCGCTCCAGGGCAAGGACAAGGCGCAGACCCTGGCCGAGTTCGGCGAGGAGCAGTTCATGCTGTGGCGCCGCTCCTACGACACCCCGCCGCCCCCGCTGGAGGACGGCAGCGAGTTCTCCCAGAGCGACGACCCGCGCTACGCCGCGATCCCGCCGGAGCTCCGCCCGCGCACCGAGTGCCTCAAGGACGTCGTCGGCCGCATGCTGCCGTACTGGTACGACGGCATCGTCCCGGACCTCGTCGCCGGCCGCACGGTCCTGGTCGCCGCCCACGGCAACAGCCTCCGCGCCCTGGTCAAGCACCTGGACGGGATCTCGGACGCGGACATCGCCGGCCTGAACATCCCCACCGGCATCCCGCTCGCCTACGAGCTCGACGCCGACTTCCGCCCCGTGAAGCCGGGCGGCACCTACCTCGACCCGGAGGCCGCCAAGGCCGCCATCGAGGCCGTGAAGAACCAGGGCAAGAAGAAGTAAGCCCCCGCGCCTCGCGCACGCAAGCCCCCTACCAGCGGTTTTCGCCGCCGGTAGGGGGCTTTGTGCCGGGTCGGGGCCGCGCGGGTCACGGTGCCGTGCTCACCGTGCCGTCGTCACGGGGCCGTTGGCGGGCCGTCGGTGGAGCGGGTGGTCAGCAGTTGCCGCCGCACTGGCACGGGCCCCCGGACTGGCAGCCGCAGCCGCATCCGGAACCGCAGCCACAGGCGCCGAGGACGGGGAGCAGCGGCCGGTCGACGGCCGGCTGCTCGTCCTGGGACGCGGGGTTCGGGGAGTCCGCCATGAGTGCCATTCTTCGCCTCCTAGGGGTCACCTGGTGCTTATTGCAAGCCCGGGTGCATAGGCGCGTCAACGGCGCGTGGGCGCACGTTACGCGCCCTCGACCCCCGTCGGGGGCGCGATCTCGTCCGCGTGCTCGCCGGTCACGAGGTAGACGACGCGCTTGGCCACCGAGACCGCGTGGTCCGCGAAGCGCTCGTAGTAGCGGCCCAGCAGGGTCACGTCCACGGCCGTCTCGATGCCGTGCTTCCAGCGGTCGTCCATCAGGTGCTGGAAGAGGGTGCGGTGGAGCAGGTCCATCGCGTCGTCGTCCTGCTCCAACTGGAGCGCGAGGTCGACGTCCTTGGTGATGATGACCTCGCCGGCCTTGGCCATCAGGCGCTGCGCGAGCTGCCCCATCTCCAGGATGGTGGCGTGCAGATCGCGCGGCACCGCCCGCTCCGGGAAGCGCAGCCGGGCCAGCTTGGCGACGTGCTGCGCCAGGTCACCGGAGCGCTCCAGGTCGGCGCTCATCCGCAGGGAGGTGACGACGATCCGCAGGTCGGTGGCGACCGGCTGCTGGCGGGCCAGCAGGGCGATGGCCCGGGCCTCCAGATCGCGCTGGAGGTCGTCGACCTTCTCGTCGGCGGCGATGACGTTCTCGGCCAGCTTCAGGTCCGCGTCGAGTATCGCCGTGGTGGCGCGCCCGATCGCGGAGCCGACGAGCCGGGCCATCTCGACCAGGCCCTCGCTGATCGAGTCCAGCTCCTCGTGGTACGCGTCCCGCATCAGTGACCTTCTCTCGCTTCGAGGGGGTGGGGGTTCCGGAGTGCCCCCGGGGGTTCCGGGGGCGTGCGTGGTGGTGAAGGGGGGTGGCGTGTGCGCCTACGCTCCCACGGACCGGCCGCCGGCGGTCCCGGCCCCCTCAATGTGCGGCCGGATCGCGACGGGCGGGACCACCGGGGGTGAACCGCCGCCGACCCGAAGGTGAACTCTGGGAGACGTCACCGCGGCCGAGAGGCCGCCGCCCGCGCCCCGCCGTCGCGGCCGGTGAACCGTTCCCGACGCCTCGGTGAACTCTGGGCGAAGGGTGTCCGAGCAGCGGCTCCCAGCACTGGGGGAGTGTCGGAGGCGGCACATACTCTGGATTCATGAACGTGGACGCGGCGGTCGCCGCGATGGCAGCGATCGCCGGGCTGTGCACCGGCGTCTTCGCCATGCTGGCGTTCCGCTGGAGCGAGCGGGATCAGGTCAAGCCCACCCGCACGTCCCTGCATACCGAGGCGGTCCTGCCGCCCGGTGTCGACACCGTCCTGTCGGTGCTGCGCTCCTCCGCCGTCGTCCTCGACGAGGCCGACGCGGTGGTCAAGGCGAGCTCCGCGGCGTACGCCCTCGGGCTCGTCCGCGGCGGCCGGCTGGCCGTGGAGCCGATGCTCCAGATGGCGCGCGACACCCGCCGGGACGGCGAGATACGCCAGGTGGAGCTCGACCTGCCGCGCCGCGGCACCGGCCGCGGGGACGCCCTCGCGGTCTCCGCCCGGGTCGCCCCGCTCGGCTCCCGGCTGGTTCTGCTCCTGGTGGAGGACCTCACCGAGGCCCGCCGCATCGAGGCGGTCCGCCGCGACTTCGTGGCCAATGTCAGCCACGAGCTCAAGACGCCCGTCGGCGCCCTCTCCCTCCTCTCCGAGGCGGTGATGGACGCCAGCGACGACCCGGAGGCGGTCACCCGCTTCGCCGGCCGGATGCAGAACGAGGCCACCCGCCTGACCAACCTCGTCCAGGAGCTCATCGACCTCTCCCGGGTGCAGAACGACGACCCGTTGGAGGACGCCGAGCCCGTTCCGGTCGACGAGCTGGTCGCCGAGGCGGTCGACCGCTGCCGTCAGCAGGCCGGCACCAAGCAGATCACCATCGCCAGCTCCATAGGCGGCTCCGAGGGCGCCGCGAAGCGCAGCGGCGAGGCCGACGGCCTGCACATCTGGGGCAACCGCGGCCAACTCGCCGCCGCCCTGGGCAATCTCGTCGAGAACGCCGTCAACTACTCCCCGGCGCGCACCCGCGTCGGGATCGCCGGCCGCCGGGTGCCCGCGCCCGGCGGCGACCTGATCGAGATCGCCGTGACCGACCAGGGCATCGGCATCTCCGAAAAGGACCGGGACCGCATCTTCGAGCGGTTCTACCGCGTGGACCCGGCACGCTCGCGCGCCACCGGCGGGACCGGCCTCGGCCTCGCCATCGTCAAGCACGTGGCCGCCTCGCACGGCGGGGAGGTCACGGTGTGGAGCGCTGAGGGACAGGGCTCCACCTTCACCCTGCGTCTCCCGGAAGCCGGGGCCGTGCGCGACCGCGAGCGGCCCTCGGACCTCACCGCGGAGGGCCTCGACGACGAGGACCGCCCGTACGAGACCTTCAACGATCCGCTCCCAGCTCACCCAGCCCCGGAGGTCCTTCCGTGACCCGAGTGCTTGTCGTCGAGGACGAGGAATCGTTCAGCGACGCACTGTCGTACATGCTCCGCAAGGAGGGCTTCGAGGTCGCCGTGGCGGCCACCGGCCCCGACGGTCTGGACGAGTTCGAGCGCAACGGCGCCGACCTCGTCCTGCTGGACCTGATGCTGCCGGGCCTGCCCGGCACCGAGGTCTGCCGCCAGCTGCGCGGCCGCTCCAACGTCCCGGTCATCATGGTGACCGCCAAGGACAGCGAGATCGACAAGGTCGTCGGTCTCGAAATAGGGGCCGACGACTACGTCACCAAGCCCTTCTCCTCCCGCGAACTGGTCGCCCGGATCCGCGCGGTGCTGCGCCGCCGCGGCGAGCCGGAGGAGGTCACCCCGCAGGCCCTGGAGGCCGGCCCGGTCCGGATGGACGTGGACCGCCACGTCGTCACGGTCTCCGGCGGCAAGGTCGACCTGCCGCTCAAGGAGTTCGACCTGCTGGAGATGTTGCTGCGGAACGCCGGCCGGGTGCTGACCCGCATGCAGCTGATCGACCGCGTCTGGGGCGCCGACTACGTGGGCGACACCAAGACCCTCGACGTCCACGTCAAGCGGCTGCGCGCCAAGATCGAGCCCGACCCGGGCGCCCCGCGCTATCTGGTGACGGTCCGCGGCCTGGGCTACAAGTTCGAGCCGTAGGCCGCGGCGCGGGACATACGCGAAGGGGCGCCCCTCCCGACCGGGAGGGGCGCCCCTTCGTCTGCTGTGGGCCTCAGTGGCCGGCGTGCGCCGACTCCGAGGGCTTGCCGGAGGTGCTCGGGGTGGCCGAGCCGCTCGGGCTGCCCGGCTTGCCCGACGCGGAGGTGCTCGGCTGCGGCGTCACGGACGGGCCGTAGCTCTCGAAGATGTTCTTCGCCGGGACGACGAAGGCGTTCAGCTTCACCTTGCCGGTGCCGCTGAAGTCGAAGGTCAACTGCTGGGCGTTGCCGTCCTGGACGGCCTCCCGGCCGCTCTCCAGGAGGGCGCTGGGGTTGCCCTTGCCGCCGAGGACGACGGAGCCGCCGGCCGGCACGTTGATCTTGGTGGACAGCTTGGCGGTCTGGCCGGTGCCGTCGACCGAGATGCCGGTCAGCTGCTGGTCCTTGGTGCCGGTGTTGAACACCGTCGCGGTGATCGCGGCCGGACCCGTGGCGTTGGTCTCGGGCTGGGTGACGACGTTGGCGTTCTGCACCTTGATGTCGCCGACGCTGGTCTCGGCGTTGTCCGGCTTGACCCCCAGCGTCTGGGCGTCGTTCCCGGCGGCGCACGCGGAGAGGGTGGCGATCGAGAGCGTAAGGACGGTGGCGGCGAGGACGCCGCGTCGAAGGCTGCGGCTCACGGCGGCGGCATCTCCTTGACGAGCTACGGCGGCCGAACGATTCGTGCCCGGTCGCGGATGGACGGCTGAGGACGGTTCGCGTACGCGTCATGGCGACGGGCACGTAAAGCCGCCCTAAGGGTGGGTCAGCGCCGCTAGGTTACCGAGCCGCCCTCGCGCTCCCGCACCCGACCCGCCCCCTAAGCGATCACGCCCCCGCGCACCCGCCCCGACCCACCCCCACCGGCACCCCACCCGGGCGGCCCGCACCGCCCCGGCCGCCAATTCCGCAAGCCGCTCTCGCCCCGATCTCCCTCCCGATCTCCGGGCGGATCTCCACGCTCTCTCCGCATCCCTCTCCGCGCCCCTCTCCGCCCCGATCTCCGTCCCGATCTCCGGAGAACTGCCGGGCATATTCGGCACGCGACTGTTCGAGTGGTGACCGCGATGTTTCCCCCAGGTGAAAAGCGGTATTCACAGGGAATGCACATGACGCCCGAAATTGATCACCCGCGGCCGTGCGGGATCGTTGATCAATTCCGGGAATCACGCCCGACTCGTCACCAAGCATCCGAACGGAGTAGCGGAACTCGCTCAGGTGGATCGGTGTAAATCGGGATGTTTCGCCTGTTGATCTCCGTGATTCCGGTCCGCTGCGGGTGGCTTTCTGTGCACCCGGGAAGCCCCTCCCACCTGCGAATACCTGCGCCAGGAACCCCCTCGCAGCACGTTCTGACCGCTGTTGTCAAGCCCCGAGATATGCCCTGACCTGCGAAAACGCCATTCAGAACGGCCCGTTCCCGTGTTAGCATGGATAGCCACGGAAGGGGTACCTGTCACATGACGTTCAAGGTTGGCGACACCGTGGTCTATCCCCATCACGGGGCCGCGCTGATCGAGGCCATCGAAACTCGCCAGATCAAAGGCGTGGACAAGACCTACTTGGTGCTGAAGGTCGCCCAGGGCGACTTGACTGTTCGTGTGCCAGCGGACAATGCGGAGTTCGTCGGCGTACGCGACGTGGTTGGTCAAGACGGGCTGGACCGGGTCTTCGAGGTGCTGCGCGCACCGTATGCCGAGGAGCCCACGAACTGGTCCCGTCGCTACAAGGCAAATCTTGAGAAGCTCGCTTCCGGCGACGTGATCAAGGTCGCCGAGGTCGTGCGTGACCTGTGGCGGCGTGAGCGCGAGCGCGGGCTCTCCGCGGGTGAGAAGCGGATGCTTGCCAAGGCCCGCCAGATCCTGGTGAGCGAGCTGGCCCTCGCGGAGAACACCAACGAAGACAAGGCCGAGGCCCTGCTCGACGAGGTCCTCGCGTCCTGACGACGCGCACGCTGACTGCGACGACGCGAGCACGGTGACGTAAGCGGTGTGCCGACGCAGTAGCAACGACGTAAACGCAATGCCGCGGTGCCCGAGCGACGACCGCCTCCCCGAGGTGGAGGGTCTGTTGCCGGGCGCTGCGGCATATCTGCAGGGAGCGTGTGGGAAGGCCGGACGCTGAGCTGGCGGCGACTTCGTCGGTGAAGGCCGCCGGGCTCCGCCCCCGGCCGTGGTGAACGGGGAGGCCCCCCGTGGCGTGCCGGGTGCGGGATGCTGCCCCGACCGCTGTCACGGAAGGGTCGCGGTCTGGGCGTCTCGCCCGGCACACCCCCGAGCTTCACGGGCAGGGGGTCCTCCCAGGCCATACCCACCCCGCCCGAGGAAACAAACCTGTCTGCCCTAATTCCGGGCCCGCCCGGACTTTCGGAGCCTTCGATGTCAGATCCCTCCCGCCCGGCCCGTACCGCGGCGGTCATCCCGGCCGCCGGCCGCGGTGTCCGGCTCGGCCCCGGTGCGCCCAAGGCGCTGCGCACCCTGGGCGGCACCCCGATGCTGGTCCACGCGGTCCGCGCGATGGCCGCCTCGCGCGCCGTCACGCACCTCGTCGTGGTCGCCCCGCCGGACGGCCCCGACGAGGTCCGCCACCTCCTCGACGCCCATCCGCTCGCCGACCGCACCGACCTGATCGTGGTCCCCGGCGGCGCCACCCGTCAGGAGTCGGTCCGGCTCGGGCTCGCGGCGCTGCCCGACGGGATCGACGTGGTGCTGGTGCACGACGCGGCCCGTCCGCTCGTCCCGGTCGAGACCGTCGACGCGGTGATCGCGGCGGTGCGCGACGGCGCCCCGGCCGTCGTTCCCGCGCTGCCGCTGGCCGACACCGTCAAGCAGGTCGAGCCGCGCCCCCAGGGGGCGCCGGAGCCGGTGGTCGGCACCCCGGAGCGGTCGCTGCTGCGCGCCGTGCAGACCCCGCAGGGCTTCGACCTGGCCACGCTGCGCAAAGCGCACGAGGTCGTCGTGGAGGGCGAGGGCGCCACCGACGACGCCGGGCTGGTGGAGCGGCTCGGGGAGCCGGTGGTGCTCGTTCCGGGCCACGAGGAAGCGTTCAAGGTGACCCGGCCGCTGGACCTCGTCCTGGCCGAGGCCGTACTCGCCCGCAGGAGGGCCACCGATGGCTATGTCTGAGTCCGCTGTGCCCGCGCCGGTGCCCGGCATCCCGCTCGTCGGGGTCGGCACCGATGTGCACGCCTTCGAGAAGGGGCGCGAGCTGTGGTGCGCCGGGCTCCTCTGGGACGCCGCGGCGAGCGACGGCTACGGGCTGGCCGGCCACAGCGACGGCGACGTGGCCGCGCACGCCGCCTGCGACGCGCTGTTCTCCGCGGCCGGCATCGGCGACCTCGGTGCGCATTTCGGCACCTCCCGCCCGGAGTGGTCCGGTGCCTCCGGGGTGACGCTGCTGGCCGAGGCGGCGCGCATCGTACGGGCCGAGGGGTTCGCCATCGGCAACGTCGCGGTGCAGGTCATCGGCGTCCGACCGAAGGTCGGCAAGCGCCGGGACGAGGCGCAGCGGGCGCTGTCGGCGGCCGTCGGGGCGCCGGTCTCGGTCTCCGGCACCACCACCGACGGGCTGGGGCTGACCGGCCGCGCCGAGGGGCTGGCGGCGATCGCCACCGCGCTGGTGGTGCGCACCGCCTGAGAGGCCGCGGGACGGGCCGGGTCGGGCTGCGCCGATCGGGCCCACTGCGCCCAAATGCCCGGCGCAGCAGGGGGCGTTGGGCCGAAAACCGGGTACGGGTGTTCCACAAAAGCCAACGGTCCGGTCCACGGGAAGGAACCTCGTGTCTGCCACGCTCTCCGACGGTCTCAAGAAGCTGCTCGACTCCCCGGTCTTCGTCATGGTGGGGACGATCCAGCCGGACGGCAGTCCCCAGATCTCCCCGGTCTGGGTCAAGCGGGACGGTGACGACCTGCTGATCTCCACGACCGTCGGGCGCCGCAAGGAGAAGAACCTCCGCCGCGACCCGCGGGTCTCGGTCGTCGTCCAGCCCTTCGACGCGCCGTACACCTACGCCGAGATCCGCGGCGAGGCGACGCTCAGCACCGAGGGCGGGCAGCAGTTGATCGACGAGCTGTCGCGGAAGTACACGGGCAAGGCGTACGCGGAGTTCAACGCGGACGCGGTCAACGACGCGGAGCGGGTCGTGGTCCGCATCACGCCGCGGAAGGTGGTCGGCGGCGTCTGAGCCGTCGTCCGGAAGCGCTCCGTCCGGAAAAGCCGGTGAAAGCCGGCGAATCGGACGGCTTTGGCGGATCTGTGGCCCTGTGCCCAAGAGGGCACAGGGCACTGCCGCGTTCCGACTACCCTGGTCCCGTGACGATTCGCCTGTACGACACCAGCGCCCGGCAGATCCGTGACTTCACCCCGATCAAGCCGGGCTGTGTCTCGATCTACCTCTGTGGCGCGACCGTGCAGGCCGCACCGCACATCGGGCACATCCGCTCCGGACTCAACTTCGACATCATGCGCCGGTGGTTCGCTCACCGCGGCTACGACGTGACCTTCGTCCGCAACGTCACGGACATCGACGACAAGATCATCCAGAAGTCGGCCGACCAGGGCCGCCCGTGGTGGTCGATCGGCTACGAGAACGAGGTCGCCTTCAACGCGGCCTACGACGCCCTCGGCTGCCTGCGCCCCACCTACGAGCCGCGCGCCACCGGCCACATCCCCGAGATGGTCGAGATGATGCGCGGCCTGATCGAGCGCGGCCACGCCTACGCCGCCGACGGCAACGTCTACTTCGACGTCCGGTCCTTCCCGGAGTACCTCCAGCTCTCCAACCAGGAGTTGGCCAACCTCCGCCAGCCGTCCGGCGAGGGCGAGACCGGCAAGCGGGACCCGCGCGACTTCGCCATGTGGAAGGCGGCCAAGGAGGGCGAGCCCAGCTGGGAGACCCCCTGGGGCCGCGGCCGGCCGGGCTGGCACCTGGAGTGCTCGGCGATGGCCCACAAGTACCTGGGCTCCGCCTTCGACATCCACGGCGGCGGCGTCGACCTGGTCTTCCCGCACCACGAGAACGAGATCGCGCAGGCCCAGGCGTTCGGGGACGAGTTCGCCCGGTACTGGGCGCACAACGCCTGGGTGACCATGAGTGGCGAGAAGATGTCCAAGTCGCTGGGCAACTCCGTGCTGGTCTCGGAGATGGTCAAGCGCTGGCGCCCGATCGTGCTGCGCTACTACCTCGGCACCCCGCACTACCGCTCGATGATCGAGTACAGCGAGGAGGCGCTGCGCGAGGCCGAGTCGTCGTTCGCGCGGATCGAGGGCTTCGTCCAGCGGGTCGTGGAAATGGCGGGGAAGGCCGTCGAGCCCGCGGCCGAGGTGCCGCCGGCGTTCGCCGAGGCGATGGACGACGACCTGGGCGTCCCGCAGGCGCTGGCGATCGTGCACACCACCGTCCGACAGGGCAACTCCGCGCTGACCGCCGACGACAAGGAAGCCGCGGTGGCCCGGCTCGCCGAGGTGCGCGTGATGCTCGGCGTGCTCGGCCTGGACCCGCTCGACGAGCGCTGGTCGGGCGGCGGCGCGGACCGCGGCGAGGACCTGCACGGCGTCGTCGACTCGCTCGTCCGGCTCGTCCTGGAGCAGCGGCAGGGCGCCCGCGCCCGCAAGGACTACGCCACCGCCGACGCCATCCGCGACCAGCTCCAGCAGTCCGGCCTCACCATCGAGGACACCCCCTCCGGCCCGCGCTGGACGCTGTCCTAAGGTCCGCAGCGCCCGTCCCCGGGGACCGTCCCGGGGCCGGCCGCACCCCCGGTCACCAGCCGGATTCGCCCTTCCCGGCGGCCGCGGGCGACACTCAATCCATACGTACGTACCCACTCCACGTCGCGAGACGTCGAGAGCAGTGAAGAAACAGGTGACCCATGGCCGGCAACAGCCAGCGCAGGAACCGCCGCACGTCGAACAAGAAGGGCGCTCAGGTCGGCAGTGGCGGTAAGCGGCGCCGGTCCCTGGAGGGCAAGGGCCCGACCCCGCCCGCGTCCGCCCGCAAGGGGCACGTCAAGAACCGCGTCGCCAACGCCAAGGCCAAGCAGGCCGCGGGCCGCCGGCCGGCGCCGCGGCGCGGTGGCGCCAAGGGCATCGCGGAGCTGGTCGTGGGCCGCAACCCGGTCGTCGAGGCGCTGCGCGAGGGCGTGCCGGCGACCACCCTGTACGTGCAGCAGTTCATCGACAACGACGAGCGGGTCCGCGAGGCGCTCCAGCTCGCCACCGAGCTCGGGCTGAACCTCCTGGAGGCGCCCCGCGCCGAGCTCGACCGGATGACGAACGGGCTCAACCACCAGGGCCTGGTCGCCCAGATCCCGCCCTACGAGTACGCGCACCCCGAGGACCTCTCGGCCGCCGCCTTCGACGACGGCGAGGACCCGCTGATCGTCGCCCTGGACGGGGTCACCGACCCGCGCAACCTCGGCGCCGTCGTCCGTTCCGTCTCGGCGTTCGGTGGCCACGGCGTCGTCGTGCCGGAGCGTCGGGCGGCCGGGATGACCGCCGGCGCCTGGAAGACCTCGGCCGGCACCGCGGCCCGTACGCCGGTGGCCCGCGCCACCAACCTGACGCGCGCTCTGGAGTCGTACCAGAAGGCGGGGCTGACGGTGGTCGGCCTGGCCGCGGACGGCGACACGGAGTTGCAGGACCTGGAGCTGCTGGACGGCCCGGTCGTCATCGTGGTCGGCAGCGAGGGCAAGGGGCTGTCCCGGTTGGTCGGCGAGACCTGCGACGTACGGGTGCGGATCCCGATGCCGGGCGGCGCGGAGTCGCTGAACGCCGGCGTCGCGGCCGGTGTGGTGCTGTGGGAGGCGGCGCGCCGCCGCGCCTGAGCCGTTGTGCCGTGCCGTACTTCGGGCCGGGCGGGCCACGCGCCGCCCGGCCCGGACTTTTGGGGCGCCGTCTGCTCGCCCCGGGGGCGGGACGACGTTCCGCGCGTCTCGCCGTATCACGTGATCTTTTGACGGGTCTCGGACAGATCGGGCCGGTCAAGGCAGTGTCTTAACCGCGGGTCACTCGGTTAGATGAGCGTGGACACCAGAACACCCCGCACGCCTACGGGGGGACGCTCGCCGGGCTTCGACGACGAGCCGGTCCTGAGCTCGGTCAAGGTGCCGTGCGATCCCGCGCAGGTCATCGTCAACCACGCCAGCTTCCGCGTGCAGCTCGCCGCCCCCGCGGCCGCCGGCGCGCTGGCCGAGACCGCGCGCGTCCCCGCCCTCCGGGGCTCGCCGCCCAGACGCCGCACGCCCGTGGTCTGGAGCGGTCGCACCGGACCGGGCGCTACCGCCGGCGCCACCACCCAGCTCCTGCACGCGGTGCGCGACGCGGGCGTCGGCCCGGATTCCCGTCCCGCCGACGACGTCGGCACGACCCAGGTCCTGCCCCGCGTCCGGCTCGGCGACGCCCCCGGCTCCACCGTCGTGGGCCAACGCGGCCCCACCGACGGCGAGGACACCCTGCCGCACGGCACCCGTGCGGTGCCCGGGCCGCTCGCCGGGCGCCGGTGGGGCGACGGGGACGGCCACGACGACGACCGCTTCGAGGACCCTTTCGAGGCGCGCGACCGCTACGAGTCCGGGGCCCGGCGGCGCGGTGGCGACGCCGCCGTCCGGCACGCCTACTACCCCGGCCGCCGGATGAACCTCGGCGTCGTCCTGCTGCCGCTGCGGATCTTCCTCGGCCTGATCTCGGTCTACGCCGGGATGGGCAAGCTCTGCGACCCCGTCTACTTCGACGGCGGCCAGCGGGGCTCGATGGTCACCTGGCTGCTCTCCCTGCACCCCTGGGAACTGGCCGTCCCGCTGCGGGACTTCGCGGTCGCGCACCCGGTCGGCGCCGGCCTGACGGTGGCCTTCCTCCAGGTCGTGGTGGGCGTGCTGACCATCTGCGGGCTGTGGCAGCGGGTCGCCGCCGCGTTCGGCGCGCTGCTCTCCGCGGCGCTGCTGATGACGGTGAGCTGGCGCGCCTTCCCCGCCTACGACGCCCCCGACATCATCTACCTCGCCGCCTGGAGCCCGTTGATCATCGCGGGCGCCCCCGTCTACTCGATGGACGCCCGGCTGACCGGCGAGGCGTGGCGGCGGCTGGGCCCGCGCGTCGAGGTCGGTGCGCTGCGCCGCCGGGTGCTGCGCCGCGGCGCCGTGATGACCGCGGTGGTGGCCGGACTGACCCTGCTCATCGGCTCCCTGCTGGGCGGCGCCGTGCGGACCGCGCGGGTGCCGACCGTGCCGCGGCCCGGTGAGCCCGCGATCAACAACCTCCCCGGTTCGCCGCTGCCCCGCCCCGGCCACCACGCCACCCACCCCGACCACCGCACCCCCACGCACTCCGGTACGCCCTCGACGAGCGCCTCCCACCAGGCCCACAAGCCCGGCACGCCCTCGGCCTCGGCCCCCGGCACGCCGTCGGCGGGAGCCCACACCGGCGCCTCGACGCACCGCCCGGGCGCGACCACCAACGCCCCGCAGCAGTCGGCCCCGACCCACACCCCGGCCCGTACGCAGGCGCCGGCCACCTCGGGCGGCACCGGAGCCGGCACGAGCGGCAGCTCCCACAGCGGCACCCCCGGAGGCGACTCCGGCCACGGCAACACCCTGGGCGGCCTCCTGGGCTGACCCGCCCGTATACCGCCCACCCCGCGTCCCCGATCGCTCGCTCTCCCCACGGCCCCGCGGCCGGGGTGGCGGGCGGTCGGGGACGACTCGTTGGCGGCACGGGGCCGGCGAGCGGGACGGGCAACGAGACGGTCCTGTGGGGGCGTTGAGGGACGCGGGGGAGGCCGGGGGAGGTACGGGGAGGGCCGGGAGCCGAGCGGGGCGCTGGGGCCCTTGTGCGCCCGCCTCGCCCTGCCTCTGCCGCTGGGGTGGCTCCCTGGGGGCGTGGCTCGGCTCCCGGGGGCGGGGTGGGCGCCGGTGCGGGGAGGGGCTCAGGCGCGGGCCGCGTACGGCACGGGCACCTTGGACGCGAGGGGGCAGGCGGAACGGGCGCGCCCGCTCAACGGGCCTGTGGCGCCAGCTCATTGAGCTCTCTGGCGGCCTCGGTCAGGTCCTTGGCGGTGTCGATGGCGCGCCAGTAGGCGCCTTGGGGGAGCGGGTAGCCGGCCAGCCGGCGTTCCCGGGCGAGGCGCGGGAAGGTGGTGCGCTCGTGGTCGCCCCGGGCGGGCAGCAGCGCGGTGAAGGCCGCGGAGAAGACGTAGACGCCCGCGTTGATCAGGTACGGGGAGGGCGGCGCTTCGATGAAGTCCAGGACGTGCCCGAAGGCGTCGGTCTCGACGGCGCCCCAGGGGATGCGCGGGCGGGCCAGCGCCAGAGTGGCCACGGCGTCCCGCTCGTGGTGGAAGGCGGCCATCTCGCGGAGCGGGAAGCGGGTCCAGACGTCGCCGTTGGTGGCGTACCAGGGGTCGTTCGGGCGGGGCAGGGAGTTGGCGGCGAACTTCAGGCCGCCGCCGCGACCCAGCGGCTCGGTCTCGACCACGGTCGTGACGCGGAGGGGGAGTTGGGCCCGCTCCAGCCACTCCTGGAGGACCTCGGCGAGGTGCCCGCAGGAGACGACGGCGTCGGTGACGCCCTCCTTGGCGAGCCAGTTGAGCTGATGGCCGATGATCGGGGTTCCGGTACCGGGAATCTCGACCATCGGCTTGGGTCGGTCGTCGGTGTACGGGCGGAGACGCGAGCCCTGGCCGCCGGCCAGGACCACGGCCTGCGTGGGATACGGATGCGGCGCTCCGGTCATGGTTCGCACCTTATGCGGTGCGAGCGGCGGTCACTGGGCGGCGGCCACGCCGGAGGCGAAGGAGGTGTCGCAGACCGGGCGGGCGTACGCCTGGGCGCGGTGCGGGGCACCGTACTTGGCGACCGCGGCGCGGCCGAGGGCGCGGGCGATGGAGGCGCAGTGCTTGGCCAGCGAGGGCCGGGCGTTGGTGGCCTCCTGAAGGTGCGTCAGGGCGACCCCGGGGTCCTCCTCCTGGAGTTCGACGAGGAGGCGGTCCCGGAGGACGTCCTGGGCGGCGCGCGGGCCGGCCTTGGTGGAGACCTTCCCGGAGGACGCGGCGAGCACCTGCGACTCGGAGGTCTTCGAGGCCCAGGGGACGCGGGTGACCGCGAGGGTCCCGGAGAGCACGAGGACGACGGGCAGGACAAGGGCGAGAGTTCGGCCGATACGGCGGGCTGCGGAGTTCACGGTCGTGATGGTAGCGAGCAGTGATGATTTGGCGACATTTGGTCATCACATCGGGGGATGGATTGGGTTGTCGGTGCGGTCGTCGGGTTGACGCATTGATACGAAAACCCGTTTGCATGGCGGGAGATGGGGGTGTTTTTGGGGTGCATCCGCCGCCCTACGGGGCCGTGGGTGCGGGCCCGTTGCCGTCCCGGACGCACCGCGGCGGCGGAGCGGGGACCCGCAATACCCCACCCCGCCGCCGCGGTAAACCCTGCCGGGTGGGCGCAACGGCCCCCGCCCGCACGGTGTTTGAGGCCGGTCGGCCCTCAGTCGGGTCGGCCCTCAGTCGGTCAGCCGCCTGCCCGTCGAGGTGGAGAAGACGTGCGTCTCGCCCGGCTGCGGGACGACGTGCAGCTGGGTGCCCTTGGCCGGCACCTGGCGGCCGTTGACCCGTACGACGAGGTCCTTGACCGCCCCGCCGACCTCGGCCGTCCCGTAGACGTAGCCGTCCGCGCCCAACTCCTCGACGACGTTGACCGTTACCGCCAGGCCGGCCGGGGCGTCCGCGGTCGCCTTGGACAGCGAGGCGGCGGCCGCGCCGTTCTGCTCGACGATCTCGAAGTGCTCGGGCCGGATGCCGACCGTCACCGTCGTGTCGCCCTCGGCGCCGGCCAGCGCCTCTCGGCTGACCGGCACCACGCTGTTGCCGAACTTCACGCCGCCGTCGGTGATCGGCACCTCGACGAGGTTCATCGCCGGCGAGCCGATGAAGCCCGCGACGAAGAGGTTGGCCGGCCGGTCGTACATCTTCCGCGGCGAGTCGACCTGTTGGAGCAGCCCGTCCTTGAGGACCGCGACCCGGTCGCCCATGGTCATCGCCTCGACCTGGTCGTGGGTGACGTAGACCGTGGTGATCCCGAGGCGGCGCTGGAGGCCCGCGATCTGCGTACGGGTCTGCACCCGCAGCTTGGCGTCCAGGTTGGACAGCGGCTCGTCCATCAGGAACACCTGCGGCTCCCGTACGATCGCCCGCCCCATCGCGACCCGCTGCCGCTGCCCGCCCGACAGCGCCTTGGGCTTGCGCCCCAGGTACTCGGTCAGGTCCAGGATCTTCGCCGCGTCCTCGACCTTCTGCCGGATCTCGGCCTTCGGCACCCCGGCGATCTTGAGCGCGAAGCCCATGTTGTCGGCGACCGTCATGTGCGGGTAGAGCGCGTAGTTCTGGAACACCATGGCGATGTCCCGGTCCTTGGGCGGGAGGTGGGTGACGTCCCGGTCCCCGATGCGGATGGCGCCCTCGTTGACGTCCTCCAGCCCCGCGAGCATCCGCAGCGAGGTGGACTTGCCGCATCCGGAGGGGCCGACGAGGACGAGGAACTCGCCGTCCTCGATGGTGATGTCGAGCTTGTCGACGGCGGGCTTGTCGGAACCCGGGTAGATCCGGGTCGCCTGGTCGTAGGTGACCGTAGCCATGGTGTGTCCCTTCACCGGCAGGAACGTGCCGGACGATCCGAGTAAAGGAGTGCCGGCCCACCGCCCCGGAGCCCCACCCGAAGTGGTGTAGTCCACAGCGACGAACCGCCCGTGACGCTACCGGGGCCGGCGGCCGGTGTCAGTAGGCGGACGAGGACGAATTGGGGGCGGCGGGTCGTGGGCGGCCGCGCTGCGGGAGGGCGGCGGAGCAATGGGCGAATGGGGCAACCGGCACCGGGCGCGCCTAGGTACACTTCTTCCGGTACGCCTCCTTAGCTCAGCTGGTCAGAGCACCGCTCTTGTAAAGCGAAGGTCGTCGGTTCGAATCCGACAGGGGGCTCTGGGGAGCCCAGGTCAGAACGTTGCTGGCCTGGGCTTTTTCTTGTTTGGAGGGGGGTGAGGGGGGCTGTTGTGGTGGTGGTTGTGGTGGTTTGGGGGTGGAGGGTGCGTTTGGGGGGTGTGGTGGGGGGTGACGTTTCTCGGGGTGGGGTGGGTCGTTGGGGGAAGTGAGGTGCGTCGAGGCAGTTGGGCCTTGGCGGGAGGAAGGGAAGGTAACTGTGCGTCGAGTGAGTGCCGTTCTGGCTGTGGCTGTTGCGATGGGTGGGGTGATGGTGGGGGCGGTCGGTGCCCATGCCGCGGACAAGCCGCCGTACCGGTACGCCGACTGTCTGAAGGCGGCGGAGAAGCACAACCACGAAACGCCGCACCACGCGCGGTGGCACTGCGACATCCTGGTGCAGAAGGGGTGGGTCAAGAAGCCGGGAGCCTGAGGCTGGGGCGCGTGTGGTGGGGTGCCGGTGTTGGCGCCCCACATGCGCGTCGGTAGGGGCGGAGATACGGGCGAAGTGGGGTGTGGGGGAGGGGTTTTGAGGGGCTGAGGGGGTGGGGGCGGCGTAGATTCGCGGCATGGTGAATTCGGGGTTCCTGACGCGGGACGGGTACGAGCGGCGGATGGCGCGGGCGGGGCGGGCCGCGGTGGATGCCGGGCTGGCGGGGCTGATCGTTACGCCGGGGCCGGATCTGGTGTGGCTGTGCGGGTATCAACCGACGGCCGTCACCGAGCGGTTGACGGCGTTGGTGATCGAGCCGGGGCGGGCGGGGCGGCTGCTGGTGCCCGTGTTGGAGCGGCCGGACGCGGAGCGTGCCCCGGGGGCCGGGGCGCTGGAGGTGGTGGGGTGGACCGACGGGGCGGATCCCTACGCCGAACTGGGCAAGTGGCTGGCGCCGCAGGGGCGTTACGGAGTGTCGGACGGGATGTGGGCGCTGCATCTGCTCGGGTTGCAGCGGTCGGCGCCGGCGGGTGGTTACGCGGCGCTGACGGAGGCGCTGCCGATGCTGCGGGCCGTCAAGGACGCGTACGAGGTGGAGCGGCTGGCGGCGGCGGGGGCGGCCGCGGACGCGACGTACCAGGACATCCTGGGGGTGCGGTTCGCCGGGCGGCGGGAGTGCGACATCGCGGCGGATCTGGCGCGGCTGTTGACCGAGCACGGGCACAGTCAGGTGGACTTCACGGTCGTCGGGTCCGGGCCCAATGGGGCCAATCCGCACCATGAGGCGGGCGAGCGGGTCATCCAGGACGGCGACATGGTGGTGCTCGACTTCGGCGGGCTGAAGGACGGGTACGGGTCGGACACCACGCGGACCGTGCACGTCGGGCAGCCGAGCGCGGAGGAGCGGACGGTGCACGAGATCGTGCGGGAGGCCCAGCAGGCGGCGTTCGAGGCGGTGCGGCCGGGCGTCGCGTGCCAGGAGATCGACCGGGTGGCGCGGCGGGTGATCAAGGCTGCGGGGTACGGCGAGTACTTCATCCACCGGACGGGGCACGGGATCGGGGTCACCACGCACGAGCCGCCGTACATGGTGGAGGGCGAGCATCTGCCGCTGGTGCCGGGGATGTGTTTCTCGATCGAGCCGGGGATCTATCTGCCGGGGCGGTTCGGGGTGCGGATCGAGGACATCGTGGCGTGCACGGAGGCAGGGGGGCGGCGACTGAACGTGACGGGGCGGGAGTTGGCGGTGGTGGGGTAGGGGCCAGTTCTGGGTGCTGTCCTCGGGGATCCGGGGCGGGCCTCTGTCCTGGGGGCCGCTGTCGTGGGCGGGACCTTTGGCCTGGGTGGGGGTGGGACGTTGGTCGGGGGTGGGGTCGGGGAGGGTCGTTCTTTTTGCCGGGGTGGAGTGGGGGGATTGTGGCCGTTGGGGCGATGTGGGTGGGTGGGGTGGTTCGTAGCGTGGGTGTCGCGGGGGTGGAGGGGTCGGGGGAGAGAGGTGGGGAGAGGGATGAGTGCGGGAGTGAAGAGGAGGGTGAGAAGGATGTTGGCGGTTGGGCGTTCGCGTGGTGGGGCGGGTTTTCGGTGGCTGCGGGGTGTGGTGGCCGGGGCCGTGCGGACGGGGGTGTTGGGCTCGGTCGCGGTGAGTGCCGCCGCGGTGTTGGGGGCGGTGGGCATCGCCCTGGCCGGTGGGATGCCGGCGCACAAGGAGGGGCGGGTGGCGGTCGTGGCGGGTGCCAAGGGCGGTGGCGCCGTGACGGCGGAGCGGGGGAAGGACGGCGATCCGTTGGTCGTCGTGGGCGGGGCGGGGGCCTCGGTGGCGTTGGTGGGGGGTGCGTTGCTCTCCGGGCGGAGACGGCGGGGGTGACCGCCCCTGGGAGCGGGGGTGCCGCCCCTTGGGGGCGTGGGTTCGCCACCGGGGCGGGCCAAGTCGCCCAGGGGCGGGCCGGGTTACGGCTCCAGGACGACCTTGCCCATCGTGCCGCGGGTTTCCAGGGCGCGGTGGGCGGCCGCGGCCTCGGCGAGCGGGAAGCGGTGGACGGTGGGGACGAGGCGGCCGGCGGCAGCCTCGGCGAGGGCGGCGGTCTCCAGGGTGCGGAGCGGGTTGATGCCGCCCACCCGGGCCAGCATCGGGGGGCCGAGGACGGTCTCCGAAGTGAGGCCGCGCTCGGCGAGTTCGGCGTCCGGGAGCGTCAGCGGGGCGCCGGAGGACCAGCCGAAGACCAGGTGACGGCCGCCGCGGGCGAGGAGGTCCACGGCCGCGCGGGCCGGGGCGCCGCCGACCGAGTCGAAGACGATGGTGGCCCCGGGGGCGCCGCGTTCGTCGAGGTAACGGCGGGCGAGGGCTGGCCAGTTGGCGTCGGTGTAGTCGAGGGCGAGGTCGGCGCCGAGTTCGCGGGCGCGGGCCACCTTGGCCGGGCCGCCGGCCAGTCCGATGACCGTGGCGCCGACGTGCCGGCCGTACTGGACGAGCAGCGAGCCGATGCCGCCGGCGGCGGCCGGGATGATCGCGAGGTCGTCGGCGGTGAGGGCGGCGCAGAGCAGGACGCCCATGGTGGTGCGGCCGGTGCCGATCATGGCGACGGCCTGGGCCGGGTCCAGGCCGTCGGGGAGGGGGTGCAGCCGGTCGGCGCTGGTGACGGCCAGTTCGGCGTAGCCGCCGGGGACCATTCCGAGGTGGGCGACGACGGGTCGGCCGAGCCAACTGGGGTCGGTGCCCGGGCCGAGGGCGTCGACGGTGCCGGCGACCTCCCGGCCCGGCACGGTCGGCAGTTCGGGCAGCGGCGCGGGGCCGCCCTCCTGGCCCGCGCGCAGGGCGGTGTCCAGGAGGTGGACGCCGGCGGCGGCCACGGCGATCCGGACCTCGCCCGGGCCCGGCGTGGGGTCGTCGAGGGTCTCGTGGACGAGGTTTTCCGCGGGGCCGAAGGCGTGCAGCCGTATTGCGCGCATGGTGGGGTCGTCTCCTGTGGGGAGGCGGGCGGTCGCCTACGGGGGCGACCGCCCCGCCGGTGGCGGTGGTCAACTGAACTGCCGCCACTCTCGTACCTCAAGTTGAGTTGAGGTCAAGGTGATGGGGGTGGGGTGGTTCCTGTGGTGGGTGGGGGTGGCGGGATCGGTTGGTGGGGTGGGGCGGCTCATAGGGGTCAACGGGCTTGTCCCATTGGTGCGTTGGGGGTGCGGCGGGCGCCCGTGTTGAGGGCGAGCGAGACCGCCTCCAGGGCGCTGGTGAAGGAGACCTCGGCCAGTACGCCGGGGGCCGCGACCTGGTCGCCGGCGAGGTAGACGCCGTTGCCGCGGTCGATGGCCGGGCGGTCGCGCCAGGACGTCCCGGGGAGGTCGAGCGCGCCCGAACGGCCGGTGGCCACGGAGGCGCGGCGCCAGGTGACGCGGTCGCGCCAGTGAGGGAAGCCGGCGTCGAGGAGGCGTTCGGCGCGGGACTCGCCGTCGGCGCGGGTCTCGTCCGGGGCGATGCCGATCTGCCCCTGGAGGAGCTGTTCGCCGGGCGGGGCGAGGCCCGGGTCCGGGCCGGTGAACCGCTCGATCCAGCCGGGGAAGTCGAGCCCGGAGAGCGCGAAGGGGTCGCCGCGCCGGGTCCGGAGGGCGAGGTCGAGCAGGACCGTGCGGGCGCCGGTCCAGTGGAGCCGGTCGTCGCCCAGGAGGGCGCGGGCGGATTCGAGGTGGGTGGCGACGATCACCGGGGTGTTCTCCGGGAGGGCGTCGACGCGGGCCCCGGTCTCGATACGGACGCCCAGGTCGCGGGCGCGGGTCGCCATCCGGTCGATGAGTCGGCCCCAGCCGCCGGCGACGTAGTGGGCCTCCGGTGGCAGGTTGGTGGTGCGGCGCAGCCGTTCCTGGACGAAGGCGGCGGAGAGGGAACCGGGGTCGTGGTGGAAGGTGGCGACGCCGACGTAGTTGGCGGCGGCGCGCACGGTGGTCTCGTCGGCGCGGGTGCGCGCCCAGGTGACGAAGTCCTGGTCGACGGGGGCGTCGCGGTGCCTGCGCAGCCTCAACATGCCGAGCGGGGGCACCGGGTGCAGGGTGCCGCGGTGGAAGAAGCGCAGCCGGGCGGCGTCCTGGAGGGGCAGGCGGGCGAGCGGCTTGAGCAGGCCGCGCTGCCGGAGCCAGGACCACTGCGGGCCGCGGTTGTAGAGGGCGTGCGGGCCGTCGTTGGTGCGGTAGGGGCCGTCGGCGGTGCGGGCGCGGCCGCCGAGCGAGCGGTGGGCCTCGTAGAGGGTGACGGCGGCGCCGGCCTCGGCGGCGAAGAGGGCCGCGGTGAGGCCGGCGAAGCCGCCTCCGATGACGGTGAGCGGGCGGCGGGTCATGGAGCTCCTTCGTTGCGGGCGGACTGTGGACGGGTGGTGGGCGGGCGGTAGGTGGGTGGTGGACGGGTCGTTGGTGGTGGCGTCCACCGGTGGGCGGGCGCTCATGAACGGGGACGGGTGGCGGCGTCGGGGATGTGACATGCGGGCGCGACAGAGGGCGTTTCCGCAGGTCAGCGGCGATTGTCAGTGGGGTGCTTCAGCATGGGGTGTGGGCGTGGGGCCGGCCGCGCGGTGCGGGGCCGGGTCCGGTCCGCGGCAGAGCAGGGGTACGGACGCGCCCGGGCAGGTCCGGGAGCGGAGGGAGGCGGTGAGCCGTGGCAGGGCGTGGGCAGGAGACGGTGCGGGCGGTGCGGCGGCCGGAGGTGCGGCTGCCGGAGCTACGGGCGTACGACGGCGCGGAGTTGGAGACCGAGGGGGACTACGACGGGCTGGAGTTCACCGAGGTGGACTGCGCGGGGCAGTCGGCGCGCGGGGCACGCTTCATGGACTGCGCACTGCGGCGGTGCGCGCTGGACGAGACGGTGCTGAGCCGGGCGCGGATCTTCGACAGCGTGCTGAGCGGGGTGCGCGGGGTCGGCACGGACCTGTCGCAGGCGACGCTGCGCGAGGTCGAGGTGACGGACGCCCGGCTCGGCGGGATACAGCTCCACGGCGCGGTGTTGGAGCGGGTGGTGGTGCGCGGCGGGAAGATCGACTTCGCCAATCTGCGCAAGGCCAGACTGCGGGACGTCGCGTTCGAGGGGTGCGTGCTGGTCGAGGCGGACTTCGGGGGCGCGGAGCTGGAGCGGGTGTCGTTCGAGGGCTGCACGCTGGCGCGGGTGGACTTCTCGGCGGTCCGGATGAAGGACGTCGATCTGCGCGGGGCGGCCGGGCTGGACATCGCGCGCGGGGTGGACTGCCTGGGCGGCGCGGTGATCAGTTCGGTCCAACTGATGGATCTGGCACCGGCGTTCGCGGCCCAGGTGGGCGTGCGGGTGGAGTGAGGGGGCGGGTCAGATGCGGGGGAAGCGGGCCTGGAGCGTCCAGAGGGCGGCGTTGTCGGCGAGACCGTCGTGCATATCGGCGAGGTCGGCGATCAGGTCGTGCAGGAAGTCGCGGGCCTCGCGGCGCAGCGCGGCGTGGTTGAAGGTGAGGGGGGCCTCCTCGACCGGCACCCAGTCGGCCGTGACGTCGACCCAGCCGAAGCGCCGCTCGAAGAGCATCCGGTCGGTGGATTCGGTGAAGTCCAGCTCGGCGTGGATCGGACGGGCGGAGCGGCTGCCGCGGGGGTCGGTGTCGAGCTGCTCGACGATGTCGCAGAGCGCCCAGGCGAAGTCGAGTACCGGCACCCAGCCCCAGGAGGTGGACAGTTCGCGATCGGTCTCGGTGTCCGCGAGGTAGACGTCGCCACAGAAGAGGTCGTGGCGCAGCGCGTGCACGTCCGCGGTCCGGTAGTCGGTCTGCGGGGGGTCTGGGAAGCGCCGGGAGAGGGAATAGCCGAGGTCGATCACCTCTTGATGGTGTCACGCCCGGAGCGACACCGGTGCGGCGGAGGGGCCTGGTGTGACGGCCCCGCGCCCGACGGTGGTGCACCGGCGTTCAGGAACGACACGGACGGACAGAGGGTGGGGTAGTGATCATGTCTGGTTCCTCGGTGAGACGTTCGGGGGTCGCGCTGGTGGCGGCGGGCGCGCTGGTGGCGCTGCCGACCCTGCTGCCCCCGCCGGCCGGCGCGGGCGCGGCGTACGCGGCCGGTCGGACGGGCGGTGCGGGGCACGTCGGCGCCGCGCAGGGTCGGGAGCAGTGGCGCGGTGGCTGGGCCGCGGCGCCGCAGCCGGCGACGGACGTGTACGGGAAGAACTGGTCCGGCAGCGGGTTCGCGCGGCAGACGGTCCGCCAGGTGGTCCGGGTCAGCGCGGGCGGCTCGCGGGCGAGGATCACGCTGTCGAACCGCTACGGCACCGCGCCGCTGAGGATCGCCGGCGCCACCGTCGGGCTTACCGACAAGGGGGCCGCGGTGCGCCACGGCTCGGTGCGTCAACTGACCTTCGGGCACCGGCAGTCGGCGACGATACCGACCGGCGGGGAGCTGCGCAGCGACGGCGTGGGGCTGCCGGTGCGACCCCTCGCGGCGCTCACGATCACGCTGTACTTCGATGCGCCGACCGGCCCGACCACCTTCCACGGGAAGGCGATGGCCACCAGCTACCGCGCGGCCGGCGACCACCGCGCCGACGTCGGCGCGGCGGCGTTCACCGAGACCTCGTCGTCCTGGTACGTCCTCTCGGGTGTCGAGGTCGCCGGCGGCGGGCCCGTCCGGCGGGACGGCATCGTCGCCTTCGGGGACTCCATAACGGACGGGTACGGCTCCACGGTCGACGCCAACCACCGCTATCCGGACGTCCTGGCCGAGCGGTTGGCCGCCGCCGGTCGGCCGCGCAGCGTGCTCGACGAGGGCATCAGCGGTAATCAACTGACCCACACCACGCCCGGGTTCGGGGAGAAGGCGGTGGCCCGCTTCCCGAAGGACGTGCTGAACGTGCCGAACGTCCGCACCGTCGTCCTGCTGGAGGGCATCAACGACATCGGGATGAGCGAGGTGTCGGGCCAGCCTGGCGAGCCCACGCCGGAGGTGTCGGCCCGACAACTGATCGCCGCACAGCGGGAGTTGATACGTCAGGCGCACCGCAGGGGCATCCGGGTGATCGGGGCGACGCTGACGCCGTTCAAGGGCGCGGCGTATTACACCGAGCGCGGCGAGCTCAAGCGCGAGGCGCTCAACGGCTGGATACGCGGCTCCGGCGCGTTCGACGGGGTGGTCGATCTGGACCGGGTGGTGTCCGACCCCGCCGACCGGCACCGGATCGCCGCCGGTTACGACTCCGGTGACCATCTGCACCCGAACGACGCCGGATACCGCGCGATGGCCGGAGCGATCGACCTCGACGCGCTCTGAGACGAGCCCTCGCGGTGCGCCCGGTGCGCCCGATGAGCCCGGTGCGCCCGGTGCACCTAGCGCCTCGGTGTGTTGGGCCGCTCGCCGCGCCCCGGTGCCCGCTGTGGCGTGCCCCGCCGCCCGCTACGGCAGGGTGAGGACGCGCGGCCCCTCTTCCGTCACCGCGACGGTGTGCTCGAAGTGGGCCGCGCGGCTGCCGTCGAGGGTGCGCAGCGTCCAACCGTCCGCGGCCGTGGTGTAGTCGCTGCCGCCGCCGGCCAGGAACATCGGCTCGATGGCGATGACCAGGCCGGGGCGGAGCGGGTAACCGCGGCCCGGGCGGCCGTCGTTGGGGACCGGCGGGTCCTCGTGCATCGCCCGGCCGATGCCGTGCCCGCCGAAGTCCTCGGGTATGCCGTAGCCGGCGGCGCGGCCGATGCTGCCGATGGCGTGCGAGACGTCGCCCATCCGGGCGCCGACCACGGCGGCCGCGATGCCGGCCTCCAGGGCGCGTTGGGTGGTCTCCATCAGCCGGCGGTCCTCGGGGCGTTGGGTGCCGACGGTGAAGCTGGTGGCCGCGTCCCCGGCCCAACCGTCGACGACCGCGCCGCAGTCGATGCTCACCAGGTCGCCGTCGCGCAGCCGGTGGCCGTTCGGGATGCCGTGCACGATCGCGTCGTTGACGGAGACGCAGAGCACCGCGGGGAAGGGGGTGGGGGCGAAGGAGGGGCGGTAGCCGAGGAACGGTGAGCTGGCGCCGGCGTCGCGCAGTACGGCGCGGGCTGCCTCGTCCAGTTCGGTCAGGCGCGTCCCGGGGGCGGCCGCGGCGCGGGCCGCGGCGAGCGCGTCCGCGACCACCCGGCCGGCCACCCGCATCGCGTCCAGCGAGGCGTCGGTCTTGAGCTCCACCATCGGTCGGTCTCTCCTCTCGGTCGCCCGGGTGCATGGTCGCGTGCGTCGTCGACCGCCGAGCGGTATTTATTTACCGGTATTTATTTACCGGTATTAGTATCACGACCATGGTGCGGACTCCATTGACCCCTTGGGAACGTGAGCGCGGTGAACGGCTGGGCGCGCTGCTGCGGGCGGCGCGCGGCGAGCGGAGCATGGTCGAGGTCGCCGCGGTGGCCGGGCTGTCCGCGGAGACGCTGCGGAAGATCGAGACCGGGCGGGCGCCGACGCCGGCGTTCTTCACGGTCGCCGCGCTCGCCGGGACGCTCGGACTGTCGCTGGACGAGGTGGCCGCGCTGGCCGCACCCCCGGAGGCGGCGCCCGGCACCGGCCGGTCCGGCAGCGCGGCGGCCTAGGCCCTGTCCGAGGGGGCGCGGCCAGCGCGGCCATGCCCCGTCGGGCGGGCCTCGGCGCGCGAAAGGCCGAGGGCCGGCCCCCGTTGCGGGAGTCGGCCCTCGGTGCCGGATCGGGTCCGGCCGTGCCCTGGGGTGTCGTCGTCAGACGTTCACGCCGAAGTCCTGGGCGATGCCGCGCAGGCCGGAGGCGTAACCCTGGCCCACGGCACGGAACTTCCACTCCGCGCCGTTGCGGTAGAGCTCGCCGAAGACCATGGCGGTCTCGGTGGCGGCGTCCTCGCTCAGGTCGTAGCGCGCGATCTCGGCGCCGCCGGCCTGGTTGACGATGCGGATGAAGGCGTTCCGCACCTGGCCGAAGTTCTGCCCGCGGTTCTCGGCGTCGTAGATGGAGACCGGGAAGACGATCTTGTCGATCTCGGCCGGCAGCGCGGCGAGGTTGACGTTGATCGACTCGTCGTCGCCCTCGCCCTGGCCGGTGGTGTTGTCGCCGGTGTGGACGATGGACTGGTCCGGCGTCGCGGTGTTGTTGAAGAAGATGAAGTGCTGGTCGGAGTGGACCTTGCCGGTCGCGTTGACCGCGATGGCGCTGGCGTCGAGGTCGAAGTCCGTGCCGGTGGTCGTGCGGACGTCCCAACCGAGGCCGACCGTAACGGCGGTCAGGCCCGGTGCCTCCTTGGTGAGCGAGACGTTGCCGCCCTTGGACAGGCTTACAGCCATGGGATGTCCCTTTCCTCTTCGAGTCGCGCCGACCTGGGGTCGGTGGGGTCGCTGCTGCGGGTGATATCGGTGCTGCTCGCGGCGGGCCCGCCCGAAGCGGAGCCGCCGTTACCCACCTCAACGTCGCGGGGACACCGGGTGGTTCCAGCTTCCTTTACCTTCTTTGCTCGATCCTGATGCGGCCGCCGAGGGTGCTCCGTGGCTCTCGCCCGGAGGTCCGTCGGTGGTGGCCGAGAAACCGAGGTGACGGGCGGCCGCGGGCGCGGGATCATGGGGGGCATGTCCGGGCCCCATGTCATCCGAGGTTCGGTCGTCCTCCCGGAGGCCGAACTGGTCTGGCGGTTCTCGCGCTCCTCCGGCCCGGGCGGCCAGCACGTCAACACCAGCGACAGTCAGGTCGAGTTGCGCTTCGACCTGGCGCGGACGAAGGCGCTGCCCCCGGTGTGGCAGGAGCGGGCGCTGGAGCGGCTGGCCGGCCGGCTGGTCGACGGGGTGCTGACGGTGCGCGCCTCCGACCACCGCTCCCAGTGGCGCAACCGCGAGACCGCGGCCGTGCGGCTGGCCGCGCTGCTCGCCGAGGCCACCGCGCCGCCGCCCAGGCCGCGCCGCAAGACCCGCATCCCCCGGGGTATCAACGAGCGCCGGCTGCGCGAGAAGAAGCAGCGCGGCGACACCAAGCGGGGCCGCTCCGGCCGCGGTTGGGACTGAATCGGCCGGTCGGTCGGCGGCGGTCCGACGGCCGGGCTTGGACCCGCGGCCGGTCCCGCTCAGGTCAACTGCCGGTACTTTCCCCGGAAGTACGTCAGCGGCCCGTCGTCCTCGTCGGAGGCGGTCGTCGCCAGGACGCGTCCGATGACGAGGGTGTGGTCCCCGGCCACCACCCGCTGCTCGGTCCGGCACTCCAGCGTCGCCAGCGCGCCCCCGATGAGCGGAGCGCCGGACGCTTCGCCCCGTTCGGACGGAATGTCCTGGAAGAGCAGTCGGTCGCTGATGCGGCCCTTCATCGCGAAACGTGCCGCTACCTGCCGTTGGTGGCCGGACAGTACCGAGACGGCCCACAGCGGCTGCTGCGCCAGCAGGTCGTCCATCCGCGAGTCGTTGCGAACGCTCACCATCACCAGCGGCGGGTCGAGGGACACGGAGAGGAACGCCGTGGCGGTCATGCCGACGTCCTCGCCGCGCGGCCCGGCGTCCGGGTCGTGGGCGGTGATCAGCACCACGCCGGCGGCGAGGCGGGACAGGGCGGCACGGAACTCGTCGTCACTCACCCCCACAGCATGCGCGATCGGCCCGCCACCCGGCACGGAGGCGGGGGCGACGGTGGGTGCGGCGGCCGAGCCGGCGGCCGGGGCGGTGGCAGGGGTCTTCGTGAACACGCCATGAACGCTAACGTCGCCCGGCGCGGCCGCGCATCGGGCCCCGGGACCACCCGCGCCCTAGGTCCCGCGGCGGAGGCGGAACCCTTCCGGGTGGGTTATCGAGGCGTTCCCCGGGTGGCTGGAATTTGCGTTCAGGAATCTTTCAGGAGGCGTCCGGGCGGCGTTCGCGTGCGCGGATGAGGCGCTGGTCGGCGATCCGTAACGGCCCGTCACTCCCTGTGACTTGAGTCACAAGAGCCCCTAATTGTTGACCCTGTGTACCGGGTGAACAGCTCACTGTGATTCAGTGAGCGAGGAATCGGACGACGAAGAAACCCGGTGGAGTTGCTGTCGAGGTCTCAGGGAGAGCGAGCGATGGAGACCGAGTCGGAGCCCTATGTCCGTCTTGCGACCCTGCGGCAGCTGCACCAAGTGGTCGCCGAGCTGAACACCGCCCGCAGCCTTGCGGAAACCCTGCAGTCCGTCGCCGACGGGGCGATCGCCGGGCTCGGCTACGAGCTCGCCGCGGTCAACCTCGTGCGGCAGGACGGCGATCTCGTGGTCGCCGCCGTGGCCGGCAGCGCGGGCGCGGAGGCGCTGATGGCCGGGCGGGTGGGCTCGCGCGCCTCCTGGGAGCGCCGGCTGGCGATGGGGGAGCGCTGGGGCGAGCTGTGCTTCATCCCGTACACCGAGGGCTGGGTCCTGGATGACGACGACGTGCCGCAGTGGCACACCGCCGGTCCTGCGCCGCGGTTCCCCGACGAGTGGCACCCGATGGACCGCCTCTTCGCGCCCATGTACACCGCCGCCGGCGGCAAGGGCGAGCTGCTCGGCGTGATCTCCGTGGACCGGCCGCGCAACGGGCGGCGCCCCGGCCCCTGGGGCCAAGAGGCGCTCCAGATGTACGCGTTCCAGTCCGCCATCGCGATCAGCAACGCCCGGCTGCGGGCCAACATGCAGCGCGCGCTGGTCCGCCTGGAGCGCGAGCAACAGGCCCTGCGGGCAAGCGAGGAGAGCTTTAGGCAGGCGTTCGAGTACGCGCCGAGCGGGATGGCCGTCGCGGAGATGGGCGGCGACCAGCACGGCCGGCTGCTGCGCACCAACGACGCGCTGTGCCGGCTGCTGGGCCGGCCGGCCTCCGGGATGCGCCGGCTGTCGTTCTCCGACATCTGCCACCCCGAGGACATCGGCACGCTGCTGCGCACCTCGGCCGAGGGCGGCCGCGCCGAGCTGCGGCTGCAACGCCGGGACGGCAGCTACGTCTGGGTCTCGCTGCGCAATTCCGTGGTCGCCGACACCGCCGACGGCCCCCGTTTCCTGCTCACCCACGTCGAGGACATCGAGGAGCGCAAGCGGCACGAGCTCCAGCTCGCGCACCGGGCCAGCCACGACTCGCTGACCGGCCTGCCCAACGCCGCCGAGCTGCGGACCCGGCTCTCGGGCCGGCTGTGCGCCCACCCGCCGAGCGCGCTGGCCGACGCCTACGCCTCCTTGGGCGCGGGCGGCGATCCGCGGGCCCCGCTGGGCTTCGCGGGAGACGGGGAGCCGTTCGACGGGCTCGACGGCTTCGAGGGCGAGAAGCCCCGGCCGACGCCGCGCGGCGCGCTCCCTTTCGACCACCACGTCCACCTCTCCGCGCCCGCCGAGGGTGCCGAGGACGACGGCGCCAAGGGGCTCGCGGTGCTCTTCTGCGACCTGGACGGCTTCAAGTCGATCAACGACCGCTTCGGGCACAACACCGGCGACGCGGTGCTGATCGAGGTCGCCCGCCGGCTGACCAGCGGCGTCCGGGACGGCGACACCGTCGCCCGGCTCGGCGGCGACGAATTCGTGGTGCTGGCCGACGGGTTGGGCACCGCCGACGCCCAGGACCTCGCCGTCCGGCTGCGGAACGCGATCATCCCGCCGATCCGGGTCGAGGGCCGGGCCGTCCGGGTCGGCGCCAGCTTCGGCATCGGGTGGGCGAGTTGTGGGATGACGGCCGAGGAGGTGCTGGAGTCGGCCGACCAGCGGATGTACGTCGAGAAGCGGCGGTCCAAGGGCAACCGCCGGGCGGCGGGCTGAACGCCAGGACCGCCCGCCGGCCCGGTGCCGCGCATCTCACACCGCCCGCGTCCTGCCTGGGCACCGCCCGTTCACCGAGCCCTGGCGCTCTCGCGCGTGGACGGGAACGGCGTGGCCCTGCTCCGACGGGGTAGGCTGCGCCGATGCGGCGCGGCGGCGCCAGGGTGGCCCGGAGGGGCCGGGCGCGTGCAAGGCCCGCGAACGCGTACGGACGCGCACAGGCGCGTAGAGACCGCTTGGGAGTGACACGGAATGACGGCCGGCAACAACGGCGCGGACACGCCGGAGAACGACGACCCCTTCGCCCACCTGTACCGCTCGGAGGGCGGCGAGGGCGGCTCGGGGTCGGGCGTCGGTGCCGCGCGGCAGCCAGGCGTCCCGCGGACCTCCTACAACCAGGTGCGCGCGGTCGGCGAGCGGCAGTACGGCAACCAGCAGGGCCCGCCGGCGTACAACCGGCCGAACCCGACCTACGCGGCCCCGGAGACGCTGCCCGGCAACGGTGGCGGCGACCGCACCCGCCCGGCCCCCGCGTACGGCCAGGAGCCGCGCAAGGGTCGCAACGGCCTGTTGATCGGCGCGGTCGCGGTGGTCGCGGTGGTCTGCATAGGCATCGGCGTGGCGATGCTGACCAACTCCAAGGACTCCACCAGCGACACCGCGGACAAGTCGGGCCCGACGGCCGGCGATTCGGTCAAGCCCAGCGACAGCCCCTCCACCAAGCCCTCCCCGGGCCAGCTCCCCAAGGACGACGCGGGCGCGCTGCGGCTGGACGGCGGCGCGACGACCGCCAAGGACATCCCCGGCGCCCGCACCGCCAGCGGCTCGTACGTCACCAACATGAACAACCCCGGTGCGGCGGCGACTTGGACGCTGGACGTGCCCAAGTCCGGGGACTACACCGTCTTCATCGGCTACGGCGTGCCGGGCAAGGAGGCGAACTCCACGCTCACGGTCAACGGGAACGCCAGCCCGCGGCCGATAAACATGGGCAACTTCGCCAACGCGGCGGACGGTGACTGGGCGAAGGGCTGGACCCGGACCTTCTCCTGGATACAGCTCAACAAGGGGACGAACACCATCAAGATCTCCTGCGAGCAGAACAACAAGTGCGACTTCAACCTCGACCAGGTCTGGTTGAAGGCCGGGCACGTGAAGAACTGACCGAGAGCGGACGAGGAACCGACGGGTTTTCCTTCACGTCGGCGCGGGCGCCTCACGCCCCGCCGGGACGTTCCGTCACCGCCACCTGCGGCAGGAGTTCCTCGTAGGTCGCGGGGTCGAACTCGCCGGCGGTGGCGGCCCGTACGGTGGCGGCGGAGAGCGCCACCGCGCGGCTCAGCCGGTCCGGCCAGGGCAACTCCTCGACCAGTCCGGAGAGTAGGCCGGCCACGGCGGAGTCGCCGGCGCCGGTGGGGTTCCCGGCGATCCGGCGGGGCGGGACGGCCTGCCAGGCGCCGTCGGCGGTCACCGCGAGCATCCCGTCCGGGCCGAGCGAGGCGGCCACCGCATGGGCGCCGCGGCGGCGGGCGTCGCGGGCCGCGCGCAGCGGTTCGGTGCTGCCGGTGAGGGCGGCCAACTCGTCGGCGTTGGGCTTGGCGACGTCGGGGCGGGCGGCCAGGCCGCGGCGGAGCGGTTCGCCGCTGGTGTCCAGCAGGACGGGAACGCCGGCGGTGCGGGCGGCGCGGGTGAGCCGGGCGTAGACGTCCACCGGGACGCCGGGCGGCAGGCTGCCGCAGAGCGCCACCGCCCGTGCCTCGCCCAGGAGTTCGCGGTAGGTGCCGAGGAATGTGGCCCACTCCGCAGGGGAGACGGTGGGGCCGGGCTCGTTGAGCTGGGTGGTGTCGCCGGTGCTCGCGTCCACCACGGCAACGGTGCGGCGGGTGGCGCCGCCGACCGGGACCAGCGCGTCGGTGACGGCGGTCTCCTGGGCGAGCAGGTTGCGCAGCGCCGCACCGGTGCCGCCGCCCGCGAAGCCGGTGGCGACCGTGCGGTGGCCGAGCGCGGCCAGCACCCGGGCGACGTTCAGGCCCTTGCCGCCGGGGCGTTCGGTGGCCTCGGTGACGCGGTGGGTGGTGTGCGGGCGGAGCCGGGGGACGCGGTAGGTGAGGTCCAGGGCGGCGTTCAGCGTGACCGTGAGGATCATGGTCTCCCCTCCAGGAGGAGGCCGGCCGGACGGCCGTGGGTGAGGGCACCGCGCTCCGCGGTGGCATACGGACAAGTGCGCGAGCGATCATGCCATCGCGAACGGCCGTTGGCCCAGACCCGGGTCGGCCACCCTGTGCCGCCCGGCCGCCAAAGTGGCGGCCGGGCCGGGGGAGACCAGGGGGACATTAGACGCCCGGCGGGCGGACCACCCAGGAGCCCTGCCGCAGCACGCCCACCACGTCGTGGGCGGCGTCCAGCACCACCAGGTCGGCGTCCTTGCCGGCCTCCAGGGAGCCGGTCCGGCCGGCGATGCCCAACAGGCGGGCGGGGTTCGCCGACAGCATCCGGACGGCCTGGTCGACGGTGAGGCCGTCGACGGTGACGGCCCGTTTGAAGGCCCGGTCCAGGGTGAGTGTGGAGCCCGCGATGGAGCCGGCGGTGGGGCCCTGGCTGATCCGGGCGACGCCGTCGGCGACCTCGACCGGCATCGGGCCGAGGTAGTACGTCCCGTCGTTCATGCCGGCCGCGCCCATCGCGTCGGTGATGAAGGCGACCCGGTCGGCGCCGGCGTCGCGGACCGCCATCTGCACGATCGCCGGGTGCAGATGGGTGCCGTCGTTGATCAGCTCGACGGTGATCCGGTCGTCCTCCAGCAGCGCGGCGACCGGGCCGGGCGCGCGGTGGCCGAGCGCGGGCATCGCGTTGAAGAGGTGGGTGGCGACGGTGGCGCCGGCGTCGATGGCCTGGCGGGTGGCCTCGTAGGAGGAGTCGGTGTGGCCGATGGCGGCGATCACGCCGGCGTCGGCGAGCAGCCGCACGGAGTCCAGGCCGCCGGGGAGTTCGGGGGCGACGGTCATCATCACCGCGGTGCCGCGGGCGGCGTCGAGCAGCCGGCGCACGGCGGCCGGGTCCGGGTCGCGCAGCAGCTCGGGCTGGTGGGCGCCGCAGCGGTGCGGGGAGATGAACGGGCCCTCGAAGTGGGTGCCCGCCAGGTCGCCCTGCTGCGCCAACTCGGCCAGTACGGCGGCCTGTCGGGACAGGTCGTCCAGGTCGCCGGTGACGGTGGAGCCCACCATCGAGGTGGTGCCGTGCCGGCGGTGGGTGTCGATGACCCGCAGGCATTCCTCGGGGTCGGCGGACGAGAAGGAGCCGCCGCCCCCGCCGTGCAGGTGCAGGTCGATGAAGCCCGGGACGACGAGGTGGCCCGTCAGGTCAATGACGGTGGCCGGCGCCGGCCGTTCGTCCCCCTCGGGTGCGGCGTGTGGCGGCAGGTCGAGGTCGTCGCCCCGGCTGTGGACCGCGGTGATCCGGGTGCCCTCGATGGTGATCCGGCCGTCGTCGGTGACGCCGGAGGGCCGGGCGATCCGGGCGCCGGTCAGGACGGTGCGCCCGGCGTCCGAGGGGCGGCCCGCGGACTGTTGCTGTGCCATCAGGCGGTTACCTCCGTTGCGAGAAGATCCCAGGCGAGCAGTCCTGCGCCCAGGCAGCCGGCGGCGTCCCCGAGGGCCGCCGGGACGATCGAGGGGAGGTGCTGGAAGGTCACGCGCGCTTGGACCGCCTCCCGCAGCGGTGCGAACAACGTGTCGCCGGCCTCCGCGAGCCCGCCGCCGATGATGATCGTGTGCGGGTCGAGCAGGGTGAGCGCGGTGGTCAGGCCGTCGGCGAGCGCGTCCACGGCGCCCTGCCAGACCTCCCGGGCGCGGGCGTCGCCGGACTCCACGGCCTTGGCGCAGTCGACGGCGCCGGCCTGCGGATCGCCGCAGACCGCCGCCCAGTCGCGGCCCACCGCCGCGGCCGAGGCCACCGCCTCCAGGCAGCCGAGCTGGCCGCAGCCGCACCGGGGCCCGCCGGGCCGGACGACGATGTGGCCGATCTCGCCGGCGCTCCCGTGGGCGCCGGCCTCGATGCGGCCGCCGGTCCCGATGGCGCCGGCGATCCCGGTGCCCAGGGGGACGAAGAGGAAGCGGTCCGCGTCCCGGCCGGCGCCGATCCGGCCCTCGGCCAGGCCGCCGGTGCGGACGTCGTGGCCGAGCGCGACCGGTACCCCGCCGAGCCGCTCGGAGAGCAGGGCGCGCAACGGGAGGTCCCGCCAGCCGAGGTTGGCGGAGTAGGCGGCGATGCCGCAGGTCTCGTCGACGATGCCGGGGACGGCGACGCCGGCGGCCAGCGCGGTGTTGCCGAATCGCTCCCGGCCGGCGTCGCGCAGGTCGGCGGCGAAGCCGAGGATCGTCTCGACGACCGCCTCGGTGCCGCGCTCGCGCCCGGTGGGGCGCCGCGCCTCGTAGAGGAGGGTGCCGTCCGCCCCGGCGAGGGCGGCCTTCATTCCGGTGCCGCCCACATCAAGGGCGATGACGTGTTTCACGGGGGACAGTGTCGCGCGAGGGCCCAATAAAGGTCTAGTCCACTCACCGTGCTGATCGCCACGTCGCGGGCGCCCCACGTCCCGCTGCCCGCTACCGGGCAGCGCCCGACATCGGGCCCGCCCCTATGGAGGGCCCCTGACCTGCACAACGGACGGGGCCGATAAGGGAAATGGCGGGAGGGTGGTGTAGACCTTGTGGGGGGACAGTGGAGGGACCTGCTGTTCCGCGTCGTTCGAGGGCGATCCCCGAGGCGACGGAGAGCACACCCGCAAGCGCGGAATTCGGGACAAAGGGGCGGTAACAGCGGTGCGACGGCGGTACGTGAGCCTGGCGGCGGCGGGACTCACCGCAGCCCTGACCCTGACTCTCACCGGCTGCGGGGGCGGCTCCGGCGACAACGGCGTGACCCTCACGCTGGTCGCCGCGGACTACGGAGACAGCAAGGCCAACAGCTCCCGGCACTACTGGGACGACCTGGTGCACGCCTTCGAGGAGCAGAACCCCGGCATCAAGGTCGACGTGCAGGTCTACAACTGGACCCAGGTGGACAAGAAGGTCGAGGACCTGGTCCACGCCGGCAAGGCCCCCGACATGGCGCAGATCGGCGCCTATGCCGACTACGCCGCCCACGGCAAGCTCTACACCGCCGACGAGCTGCTCTCGATACCCGTCCAGGCCGACTTCATGCCGTCCCTCGCGGGGGCCGGCGAATACCAGCGGAAGCAGTACGGCATGCCCTTCGGGGCCAGCACCCGGCGCCTCTTCTACAACAAGAAGCTGTTCGCCGACGCCGGCATCACCTCCCCGCCGCAGACCTGGAGCGACATCGTCAGCGACGCCCAGGCGCTCAAGGCGCACGGCGTGAAGATGCCCTTCGCGCTGCCGTTCGGCCCGGAGGAGACCCAGGCCGAGACGCTCCAGTGGATGCTCGCCGGCGGCGGCGACTACACCGACAACATCGGTAAATACAGCATCAATTCGACCGAGAACGTCAAGACCTTCGAGTGGCTCCAGAAGGAGCTCGTCGGCAAGGACCTCACCGGCGGCGACCCCGCCAAGGTCAACCGCGAGGACGCCTTCGCCGCCTTCGCCGACGGCAACGTCGGCATGCTCAACGGCCACCCCACCCTGATGAAGCAGGCCGAGGCGAAGGGCGTCGACTACGGCACCGTCGAACTCCCCGGCCCCAACGGCAAGGCCAAGGCCACCATGGGCGTGGCCGACTGGATGATGGCGTTCAAGCAGAACGGCCACCGCCAGCAGATCGGCAAGTTCCTGAACTTCGTCTACAGCGAGAAGAACGTGCTGAAGTTCTCCGCCGACTACAACCTGCTGCCGGTCACCACCTCCGCCTCCCAGGCGATGCTGGCCGACGACAAGTTCAGCAAGCTGCACGGCTTCCTCAACCAGCTGCCCACCGCGCACTTCTACCCGTCCGACAAGACCTCCTGGCCGCTGGTCTCCAAGACCCTCAAGGCCCGGATGGGCATCGCGGTCGGCCCGCAGGGCAACCCGTCGGCCACCCTCACCGACATCCAGAACACCGCGGACACCGCGGACAACAGCGCGCAGTAGCGCCTCCCTTGCCCGGCACGGGCCCGGCTTGCGCCGCCGGGCCCGGCCCGCCGGGCGCCGCGCCGGTGGGCTTATCGTGGAAGCGTGACCAGGGACGGCGGGACGGGATGACGGACGGCAGCGACGAGGGCACCACACGCGGGCTCTCCGCCCGCGACGAGGCGGTCCTCGCCGTCGAGCGCCGCTCCTGGCCCGGCCCCGGCGCCAAGGAACGCGCCATCCGCGAACAGCTCGGCATCTCCCCGACCCGCTACTACCAGCTCCTCAACGCGCTGCTCGACGACCCCCGCGCCCTGGAGCACGACCCGGTGACCGTCAACCGGCTGCGCCGCGTACGGGACGCGCGGCGAGCGCGCCGCTGACCCGACCGCACCCGACCTCCGCCCCCAGATGACGGCGCTGCGCGCCGGACGCCGGTTGTGTGCGCCCGTACACCCGGCGTGCGCCCGCGTTCCGCCGGTAGGGTCGGGTCATGGGCACCCCGAACGCCGCGCCACTCAACGATCCGGCACCGGACCCCACCCCGGCGCCGCCCACCGTCCCGCTCCCCGACACCGCAGCCGGCCGCGAGGGCCTCACCGCCCTGCTGGCCCACCCCGAACGCGCCGTGGTCGCCCTCGACTTCGACGGCACGCTCGCCGACATCGTCCCCGACCCGGCCAAGGCCCGCGCCCACCCCGGTGCGGCCCGGGCGCTGGCCCGGCTCGCCCCGCACCTGCGCGCGGTCGCGGTGATCACCGGCCGCCCGGCCGCGGTCGCGGTCCGCCTCGGCGGCTTCGACGGGGTGCCCGGCCTGGCCCACCTCTCCGTCCTCGGCCACTACGGCGCCGAGCGCTGGGACGCCGCGACCGGCGCCCTGCACGCCCCCGCCCCGCACCCGGGCATCGCCGCCGTGCAGGCCGAACTCCCCGGCGTACTGGACCGTTCCGGGGTCTGGCACGGCACCTGGGTCGAGACCGCCGTGGAGCGCAAGGGCGGCCGGGCCGTCGCCGTGCACACCCGCCGCGCCGCCGATCCGCAGCGCGCCTTCGAGCAGCTCCGTCAGCCGCTGGCCGAGCTCGCCGAACGACACGGCCTGATCGTCGAACCGGGCCGGCTGGTACTGGAGTTGCGCCCGCCCGGCATGGACAAGGGCGTCGCGCTGGCCGAGTGGGTCGAGGAGACCGGGGCCGCCGCCGTGCTCTACGCCGGCGACGACCTCGGCGACCTGGCGGCCTTCGGCGCCGTCGAGAAGCTCCGCTCCGAGGGGACCGACGGCGTCCTGGTGTGCAGCGGCAGCAGCGAGGTCACCGAACTCGCCGACCGCGCCGACCTGGTCGTCGACGGCCCCAGGGGCGTGGTGGCCCTGCTCGATGCCCTCGCCGACCGGATCGAGAACCCGGCCCGGGAGCCGGGGACGTCGACGGGGACGGAGCGGCCCGCTACTCCTTGAGCCCCAGGGAGGACAGCGCCGTCGTCCAGTCGTGCGCGATGGCCTGCTGGGCCTTGGCCAGCTCGACCTTGTTGCCACAGATGGCGGCCTTGAGCTTGTTCTCCACGCCGTCCTTGGGGTTGTTGGGCCCGGCGCCCGGCTTGTGCCCCGGGGACGGCGGCTCGACCCAGAGGTTGCGCGGGTCGTTGGGGGCGCCGCCCAACTGGAGGCTGATGAGGTGGTCGTACTCGGCGTCGTGCAACGAGCCGCTGTAGCCGTACGACTTGGCGTTGGCGGTCTTCTCCCGGCTCGTGATGCTGACCGGCGGCCGGATGCCCTTGGTGTAACCGCTCTGGCAGATCGTGGACTTGAGCGTCTGCGGGGTCACCTTCGGATTGGTCGCCCCCGGCGTGCACTTGGGGTCGGGCAGCGGCTGCTTGTCGGCCGTGTAGTGGACGTGGCAGCTACCGGGCGCGGGCTGCTGCTGCACCGTGTACGCGGACTGCGGACCGGGGCCTACGGGTATCGCGCCGGACGGCGCGGACGCGGAGGAGGAGGCGGACGCCGACCCGCCGCTTTTGGGGTCGGTGTCGCCCTTCCCGGACGAACACCCGGCGACCGTGGTCGCCAGGACGGCGGTGGCCGCAACTGCGGCCCACCGGGCGGTACATGACCGTGCGCTGAGAGCCATGGACAAGGACTACCCCGCTTCGACCCGTTCCAGCCGCCCCGCACGCGCGTGCGGGAGCATCCACGGGTCGGACGCACCCGCCTGCTAGCGCTCCCCGCGGAACCGCGCGCCGACCTCGCCCTGGTCGGTCTCCCACCACGGCCGGGTCAACTCCGGCTGCAAAGCGCCCGCTTCCGGCTCCGCGGCCGCCTGCGGGCCCGCCGCCGGCGCCGGTCCGGCCACCGCCAGCTCCCGGTCCAACCGCGCGTCCAACGCCGACGTCCTGCGCCGCTCGTCGCGCACCCACTCCGCGAACACCGCGATCATGAACGGCAGTCCGACCAGCTCCGCGATGGTCAGCATCAGCCCACCGCCGATCATCTGGTCCTGCTGGAGGCTCGGGTCCCACGGCCGGTGCTGGGTGGCGTACCAGCCGCCCGCGATCAGCGTCCCGCTGGTCATCACCACGATCCCGGGCACCGCGTCCACCAGCCCGTCCACCAGCACCAACAGCGCCCGCACCGGGTGGCTGCACCACGACGGCAACAGCTCCTCCCGCGTGAGCATCGGCAGCACGAAGAGGCTGCCGACCACCAGCAGTTGGAGGTACATCAGCTCGTGCACCGGGCCGTGCCGCAGCGCGGTGGGGAAGTACGGGGTGAAGTAGATCGCCAGCTCGGAGGAGAGCACCAGCACCGTACTGACCAGGGGGAAGGTCAGGAAGCGGAGCAGTCGGCCGGAGACCGTCGCGCGCAGCCAGCGGGCCGCGCGCCGCTTAGGCGGCAGCGCCCGCAGCGCCAGCGACAGCGGGTCGCCCAGCGCCAGGCCGAGCGGCGCGATCAGGTCCAGCACGATGTTCTGCACCGCGGCCGGCCAGAACAGCTCGTGGTCGTAGACCGCCAGCCCCGACATGGTCGCCACCGCGATCGCGCCCAGCCCGAGCCCGGCGAACGCCACCACCCGGGCCACCGGCCAGCGCTCCTGGCGCCGGGCCAGCCGCGCCACGCCCCAGGCGTACAGGCCGCCCAGCACGACGATCAGGACCAGTGCGTACGGATCGAGCTGCCAGGTGCCGAGCAGCCGGCCGGCGGTGAGCTCCGGCAGTCCGGCCGCGAGCCGCTGCGCGGCCGGGTCCGCGGCCGGGACGAGCGTCGTGGTCGCGGCCGCCGCAAGGGGGGAAACTGTCACGGCCCACCACGCTAGCCCCGCCCGCTGACGATCTACCGGCGGGGCACCCTTCCCGGGCGTCCCGCGGTCACTCGCCCAGCGCCCGCAGCTGCTCCAGGAACCACTGCGCGGGCGGCAGCGCCGTCGCCGCGGCGGCCAGCCGGGCGCAGCGCGCGGTCCGCTCCTCGGCCGGCATCGTCAGCCCCGCGTGCAGCGCCCGCGCGGTCTGCGCCACGTCGTACGGATTGACCGTGAGCGCGTCCGCGCCCAGCTCCTCCCAGGCGCCGGCCTCCCGGGAGAGGACCAGGGCGCACCCCGCGTCGGAGACCACCGGCACCTCCTTGGCGACCAGGTTCATCCCGTCCCGGATCGGGTTGACCAGCGCCACGTCCGCCAGCCGGTACGCCGCCAGCGACCGTGCGAAGTCGTCCTTGACGTGCAGCACCACCGGCTGCCAGGTGGCCGTCCCGTATTCCGCGTTGATCTCCTCGGCGAGCGCGCCGACCCGCGCGGTGTAGTCGCGGTAGACGGCCAGGTCCTGCCGCGAGGGGTAGGCGAACGCGAGGTGCACCACCCGCTCCCGCCACTCCGGCCGGTCGGCCAGCAGCCGCCGGTAGGCCAGCAGCCCGCGCACGATGTTCTTGGACAGCTCCGTCCGATCCACCCGGACGATCGTCTTCCGGTCGACCCCGCCGATCTGCGCCCGCAGCGCCGCCATCCGCTCCTCGACGTCCGGCCGCCGCGACCGCTCCCGCAGGAACTCCGCGTCCGCGCCCAGCCCGTGGACCCCGATCCGGGTCCGGCGCGCCTCTCCTTCCGACGGCACCGCGACCACGCTCGGCGTCTCGTGCCGCGGCCAGTGCGCGGTGCAGTCCGGCTCCAGCGCCCGCTCGCAGCAGGCGGTGAACGCCCGCGCCCAGCGCTCGGTCAGGAAGTTGGCGCGGTCGGCGCCCAAGATGCCGAGCGTCAGCTTCCGTTGGACGTCGTCGGGCAGTATCGCGAAGTACTCCGGCGGCGCCCACGGGGTGTGCGAGAAGTGCGCGATCCGCACGTCCGGCCGTGCCTGGCGCAGCATCCCCGGCACCAGCGCCAGGTGGTAGTCCTGCACCAGCACCGCGGCCCCGGGGCCCGCGCCCTCCGCGAGCGCGTCGGCGAACGCCGCGTTGTACGCCTCGTACGCCGCCCACTGGTCGCGGAAGTCCCCGTCGAACGCCGGCTCCAGCGACGTCTGGTACAGCATGTGGTGGACGAACCACAGCACGGAGTTGGCGACGTCGTTGTAGGCCGCGGCGTGCACCTGGGCCGGGATGTCGAGCATCCGCACGCGCTGCCCGCCGGTGTCCGCGACGTCCAGCAGCCCGCCGGTCCGCCGCACCGCCTCCCGGTCACCGTCCCCGAGCGCGGCACAGACCCACACCGCGTCCGTCTCAGGACCAATGGCCGAGAGCCCGGAGACCAGCCCCCCGCCGCCCCGCTTGGCGGTCAGTTCGCCGCCCGCTCCCAGGGCGTACGACACCGGCCCGCGGTTGGACGCGACGAGGACTGAAGCACCTGGCTGGACCGGACTGCGCTCGGAGACCGTCTCGGAGACCATGTCGCGACATTAACCCGCCGGGGAACCGCGCAAACGTACGGGCCGCCTCTCAGGCGGCCCGCCGCTCCGCGTATTCGGGTATCTCGGCCATCGGCGGCCGCTCCTCGGTGTCCACCGCGGTCGTCCGCGGCACGAAGCCGTGCTCCCCACGGTCGAACTGGGTCAGCCGGGGGCGGATCAAGTGGCCGCGGGCCAGCCGGAGTTGGGCGGTGCGGTAGATGGCGGCGGCCATCCGGCCGAGCGCCTGGCCGCCCTGGTGGCGGTGCTTGCGGACCCCGACGTCCACCTGGGCCAGGGCGTCCAGCCCGACGGTGTGCAGGGCGTCCACCAGCAGGCCCAGCTCCACGCCGTAGCCGACCGGGAACGGCAGCTGCTCCAGCAGCGAGCGCCGGGCCGCGTACTCCCCGCCCAGCGGCTGCACGAAGCCGGCCAGTTGGGGCCAGTGGAGGTTGAGCAGCGGCCGGGCGACCAGCTCGGTGACCCGCCCGCCCTGGCCGGGCGCCGGGCCCTGCCCGGTCTCCAACGGCCGGTCGTACATGGCCTTGACGAACTGGACGTCCGGGTCGGTCAGCAGCGGCCCGACGATCCCCGAGACGAAGGTGGCGGAGAACTCCCGCAGGTCGGCGTCGACGAAGCAGACGATGTCGCCGCCGGTCACCATCAACGAGCGCCAGAGCACCTCACCCTTGCCGGGCAGCGCGGGCATACGGGGCAGCACGCTGTCCCGGTGGACGACCCGGGCGCCGGCTTCCGCGGCGACCTCGGCGGTGCGGTCGGTGGAGCCCGAGTCCAGCACCACCAGCTCGTCGACCAGCGGCACCTCCCCGGTCATCAGATCGGCGCGGATCGCGGTGACGATGGCGCCGACCGTCGCCTCCTCGTCGAGCGCGGGCAGCACCACGCTGACCGTCTGGCCCGTCTGGTGCTTGGCCTCCAGCAGCCGCGCAAGCGGGCGGTCCGCGGCGGACCAGGAGCGTTCGGCCAGCCAGCGCTCCACTTCTTCCAGCACGTCTACGACTCTCCTCGGTGGGCCCCGAACGGGAGCCCGTTATGTGATCCATCTCGCGGACCGGACGACTATCTCAACGGTCAGTGCCTTCGGTTACAGTCTTGAACAACGCGGACGCGCCCCGCATGTCGGGGTCGCCGCGCAACAAATGCCTGGGCTCCGCCCAGCGCCATAGCGCTCATCCAGAGGGGCAGAGGGATACGGCCCGTTGAAGCCCCGGCAACCCTCCAGCCGGTCTCCGCCGCAAGACAGCACAGTGCGCGCGCGAGGCTCCCGGCTAGGGAAGGTGCCAAATCCGTCTCGCGGCGAAATGCGCCGTGAGGAAGATGAGGAGAAAGGGCCTCGCCTCCATGGCTGTGCAAGCAACCGAACCCACCCCCGCTGTTGCCCTCGGCCCCGCCGTCGCGCTCTCCTGCCGCGAGTGCGCACAGCGCTTCCAGCTCGGCCCGATCTTCGCGTGCCAGGAGTGTTTCGGCCCGCTGGAGATCGCCTACGACCTGCCGACCGGTGACCCCGAGGGCCTGCGGAAGCGGATCGAGTCCGGCCCCGCCAACATCTGGCGTTACGCCCCCCTGCTGCCCGTCCCCGCCGACGTGGCCGACAAGCCCAACCTCAACCCCGGCTTCACCAAGCTCGTCAAGGCCGACCGGCTCGCCGCCGAACTGGGCGTCACCGGCGGCCTGTACGTCAAGGACGACTCCGGCAACCCGACCCACTCCTTCAAGGACCGGGTCGTCGCGATCGCCGTCGAGGCCGCCCGCGCCTTCGGCTTCACCACCCTCTCCTGCTCCTCGACCGGCAACCTGGCCGGCGCGGTCGGCGCCGCGGCGCGCCGCGCGGGCCTGAAGTCCTGCGTCTTCATCCCGCACGACCTGGAGCCCGGCAAGGTCGTGATGGCCGCGGTCTACGGCGGTGACCTGGTCGCCATCGAGGGCAACTACGACGACGTCAACCGCTTCTGCTCCGAGCTCATCGGCGACCCGCTGGGCGAGGGTTGGGGCTTCGTCAACGTCAACCTCCGCCCGTACTACGGCGAGGGCTCCAAGACCCTGGCGTACGAGATCTGCGAGCAGTTGGGCTGGCAACTGCCGGACCAGTTGGTCATCCCGATCGCGTCCGGCTCCCAGCTCACCAAGATCGACAAGGGGTTGAAGGAGCTGATCGCCCTCGGCCTGGTCGAGGACAAGCCGTACAAGATCTTCGGCGCGCAGGCCGAGGGCTGCTCGCCGGTGTCGGTGGCCTTCAAGGCCGGGCACGAGGTCGTCCGGCCGCAGAAGCCGAACACCATCGCCAAGTCGCTGGCGATCGGCAACCCGGCCGACGGCCCGTACGTGCTGGACATCGCGCGCCGCACCGGCGGCGCCGTCGAGGACGTCACCGACCCCCAGATCGTGGAGGCCATCAAGCTGCTGGCCCGTACGGAGGGGATCTTCGCGGAGACCGCGGGCGGGGTGACCGTCGGCGTGACCAAGAAGCTGATCGAGAACGGTGTGTTGGACCCGTCGTTGACCACGGTGGTGCTGAACACCGGCGACGGGCTGAAGACCCTCGACGCCGTCGCCTCCGGGCCCACCGCCACCATCCGCCCGGACCTGGACGCGTTCCGCGCGGCCGGCCTGGCGGACTGAGCCGGCCCCGCCCCTCCCGCTCCCCCTCTTCCCGCAGCCCTGGAGGCAGCAACATGAGCGTCACCGTCCGCATCCCCACCATCCTGCGCACCTACACCGGCGGCAAGGCCGAGGTCCCGGCCGAGGGCGCGACCCTCTCCGAGGTGATCGCCGACCTGGAGAAGAACCACACCGGCATCGCGGCCCGGGTGCTCGACGACGCCGGCAAGCTCCGCCGCTTCGTGAACGTCTACGTCAACGACGACGACGTCCGCTTCGAGCAGGGCCTTGCGACCCCGACCCCGGAAGGCGCGGGCGTCTCGATCATTCCGGCGGTGGCTGGAGGTTCCGGGGCGCAGCCCCGTCCTGCCGGGGTGGTGGTCGGGCGACGGGCGGGCGGCTGCTGAGGCCCCTCGACCGCCCCGCGCGGAGCGCGCAGATCGGATTTGCGCCAACTCTGTCCGGGTGGTGTCCGGAAATTGCCCCGTCCGTGCCAAACGGACGGGGCAATTCCGTGTGGTGAAAGGGGATACCATTGGGGCGATCCCCCTCCGTTTATCTCCGCGTGCATGCCGAACGCATATGAGATCGCGGTGAGTTGTGCGCAAGTTGTGTGCGCGATTTGTCGGCTGTGTGCCTTATTCCCGGCCCGACTTGCTCTGGAATAACGGCATTTGAGCGCATACGGCCGTTTCTCTGACTCCAGAATTCTCGTCCGATTGACCTGTTGCGCTGGGCATCGGTCCAGATACATTCAGCGGCGGTCGACGCGTTCCGGCGCACACCCCACGGACCATTCCCAGGGGTGAGGTCTGACCCGGGTCCGCGGAGTGCGGTCCTGTGCAAGGGCCAGTAATAGGGGAGTTAGGCATGGCTCAGGGCACCGTCAAGTGGTTCAACGCGGAGAAGGGGTACGGCTTCATCGCGGTCGACGGTGGTGCGGATGTTTTCGTCCACTACAGCGCGATCCAGATGGACGGGTACCGCACCCTTGAGGAGGGTCAGCGGGTCGAGTTCGAGATCTCGCAGGGCCAGAAGGGGCCACAGGCGGACATGGTCCGGGTCACCGCCTGAGGCGGCGGCCGACTGCATCGTTGGAAAGAAGGCCCGCATCCCCGCGTACGGGGTTGCGGGCCTTCTGCTGTTCCCGGGCCCGGAGTTCGGGCCCGTACCGCCGTGCTACGCGGGCGCGCGGGGCGCGCGCACGGAGGCAGGGGTGGCAAGGGTGGTGCCGCGAGCCGGGTGGCCGCCGGTCAGGCGCCCGCGTCCACCCGTCGCCCGACCGTGATCCCCGGGGGAGACATCTCCGATGCCGCTTGCACTCGATGGGTGCGAGTGCTAATCATTGCGTTAGCACTCTCCTCGTGAGAGTGCTGAATGAGGACCGGGTCGGTGAGGCCCGCACGCCGGGTGGGGCAAGGAACCGCGCGGCATGTAGGCCGTCCGTCGCGGGCGCCAGCACGGTCCAGGAGCTTCCTCCCCCAAGCTCGGCTTGGTTCGAGTCGGGGGTACCCCCATCAGTCCGGAGGGACCACTTCACATGGCCAAGATCATCGCGTTCGACGAGGAGGCGCGGCGCGGCCTTGAGCGCGGTATGAACCAGCTCGCCGACGCCGTCAAGGTCACCCTCGGCCCCAAGGGCCGCAACGTCGTCCTTGAGAAGAAGTGGGGCGCCCCCACGATCACCAACGATGGTGTGTCCATCGCCAAGGAGATCGAGCTGGAGGACCCGTACGAGAAGATCGGCGCTGAGCTGGTCAAGGAGGTCGCGAAGAAGACGGACGACGTCGCCGGTGACGGCACGACGACCGCGACCGTCCTGGCCCAGGCGCTGGTCCGCGAGGGCCTGCGCAACGTCGCTGCCGGTGCCAACCCGATGGCCCTGAAGCGCGGCATCGAGAAGGCCGTCGAGGCCGTCTCCGGTGCGCTGCTCGACCAGGCCAAGGAGATCGAGACCAAGGAGCAGATCGCCTCCACCGCGTCCATCTCCGCCGCCGACCCGCAGATCGGCGAGCTGATCGCCGAGGCCATGGACAAGGTCGGCAAGGAAGGCGTCATCACCGTCGAGGAGTCCCAGACCTTCGGTCTGGAGCTGGAGCTCACCGAGGGTATGCGCTTCGACAAGGGCTACATCTCGGCGTACTTCGCGACCGACATGGAGCGCATGGAGGCGGCGCTTGAGGACCCGTACATCCTCATCGTCAACTCCAAGATCGGCAACGTGAAGGACCTGCTGCCTCTCCTGGAGAAGGTCATGCAGTCCGGCAAGCCGCTGCTGATCATCGCCGAGGACGTCGAGGGCGAGGCCCTGTCGACCCTGGTCGTCAACAAGATCCGCGGCACCTTCAAGTCCGTCGCCGTCAAGGCGCCCGGCTTCGGTGACCGCCGCAAGGCCATGCTCGGCGACATCGCCATCCTCACCGGTGGCACCGTCATCTCCGAGGAGGTCGGCCTCAAGCTGGAGAACGCCGGTCTCGACCTGCTCGGCCGCGCCCGCAAGGTCGTCATCACCAAGGACGAGACCACCATCGTCGACGGTGCCGGCGACAGCGAGCAGGTCCAGGGCCGGGTCAACCAGATCCGCGCCGAGATCGAGAACAGCGACTCGGACTACGACCGCGAGAAGCTCCAGGAGCGCCTCGCGAAGCTGGCCGGCGGCGTGGCCGTCATCAAGGCCGGCGCCGCGACCGAGGTCGAGCTCAAGGAGCGCAAGCACCGCATCGAGGACGCCGTTCGCAACGCGAAGGCGGCCGTCGAGGAGGGCATCGTCGCCGGTGGTGGCGTGGCCCTGCTGCAGGCTTCCTCGGTCTTCGAGAAGCTGGAGCTGGACGGCGACGAGGCCACCGGTGCCGCCGCCGTGAAGCTGGCCCTGGAGGCCCCGCTCAAGCAGATCTCCGTGAACGCCGGCCTTGAGGGTGGCGTCATCGTGGAGAAGGTGCGCAACCTGACCCCGGGTCACGGCCTGAACGCCGCGACCGGCGACTACGTCGACATGATCGCCGAGGGCATCATCGACCCGGCCAAGGTGACGCGCTCCGCGCTGCAGAACGCCGCCTCCATCGCGGCGCTCTTCCTCACCACCGAGGCCGTCATCGCCGACAAGCCGGAGAAGGCCGCCGCTGCCGGCGCGCCGGGCGGCATGCCGGGCGGTGACATGGACTTCTGATCAACCCCTGGTTGATCTCGTCCGTTCCGTTCGCCGGGGCGGCACCTCCTTCCCAAGGGGGTGCCGCCCCGGCGGCGTTGTATCCGGGGTCCTCGTCTTACGGGGCGCGGGACATGCGGCGAGGGCCTACGGCGGGCGCCCCTCCCACGCACTGACGGCGCGTCAAACGCGAGGACGGGCATGGCCGGATACCGCGTTCAGGGGATCGGTTCGGCCTGACGGGTGGCGGCTCGGCGCGCCTCCACCCGGCGCTCCTACGTGGAGGGCCATGCCGGGGAGACCCTTCGCACTAGGGCCCGTCCGATGGGTCAGGGGCGGTCCCGGCCATGACCCATCGGACAGGCCCCAGGCCCCCGACCCCACCCGGAACAGGACCCGCACGTGCCGAACGTCCCGAACCCCACGCGGACCGGCGACCGCACCGCCTACGAGCCCGTGGTCGCGCCCACCACCCACTACGCCGGCCGGGAGGCGACGGCGGCCGTGCTCTTCGGCGCCGCCGCCCTGCTCTACAACTGGTGGCTGCTGGAATTCCGACTCCCCACCGGCCTCGACCCCCGCCACTCCTACGTCAGCGAGCTCTACGCCGCCGACCAGCGGTTCCGGGTGCTCTTCGGCGCCCTGGAGAGCGGTTGCGCACTCCTCGTCATCGTGGGCGCCCTGCTCGCCCGCAGCACGCCCGCCGGGCACGGCCGTTGGGCCCGCGCGGGCTGGCTCGCACTGGTCGGCCTCGGGCTCTCCTCGCTGGCCGACGTGCTGCTCCCGATGGCCTGCGCCCCCTCGCTGGAGCCCGGCTGCGAGCCCGTCCACCCCTGGCACACCGCCACGAGCGCCTTCGCCCACTTCTTCCTCTTCGCCTCGATGGCGTGCCTGAGCCGTGCGGCCGCGGTGCAGCGGCCGCCGATGCCGTCGGTCCGTCGCTGGGGCCCGCGCGTCCTGGCCGTGGCGATGCCCGCCGCGATCCTCACCGTCGGCCCGCTCCTGGGGCACCCCGGTTGGCACGGCGTACCGCAGCGCGTCCACCTGGTGCTGGTGGGCGTGTGGTTCGCCCTGCTGGCCACGGAGTTGGGGCGCTCGGCGCGCCGGCGGCGGCGCTGGGCCGGCCACTGGGACGGCCGCTGGGAGCGGTACGTCGAAGGGCTCAGGCGCGCCTGCCGGAGCGAACCTCTGGGGCGGGTGGACGAACTCAGTGAGGGGGACGGCGCGCTTCCCGGGCCGGAGAGCCGCCCCCGTGGTGGGGAGGGTGTGCTTTCCGTGTGGGAGGGCGGTCCTCTTGGAGGCGACGGTGCGCTTCCTGGGCGGGAAGACGGTTGCCTTGGGCGCGAGGGTGAACTCCCTGGAGGAGAAGGGGGAATTGGCGCGGGAACTGAAGGGGGACATCGCGGGCGGGGGAGTGGGCCCGGGCCCCATGGCGAGGGGAGCGCTCCGCTTGGGGGCGAGGGTGTGCCTCTCAAGTCGGAGGGTGAACTTCCTGGAGGAGGCGAGCGCGGACCGGTTGGACGTGGGCGTGGACCTGGTGGGGAGGGAGTCGGTCCGGCGGGAGCCGGGGTGGAGGCGTCTGGTCCGGAGGGGGCGGGGTGAGAGGGGCCGGGTCGTAGGAGTTGGGACCGTCCGGAGGGGTGCGGTTGAGGGAGGTTGGGTCGGCTGCGCCGGGGCGCGGTGCCGGGGCAGCAGGGCGCTGGGCCGTGGGGGGTGGTGCTGAGGGGCTGGCTCTGCGGGGGCTGGTTCTGGTTCTGTGAGGGCGTCGGTTTGGGGTGAGGGGGGCGGGGCGGAGTGCGGTGGGTGAGGGGTTGGACGGTTATCCGGTGCCTTTGAGCGCCGTGGTTCGAGGGTCGGGGGTGGGGGGCCGCAGGGCGTCGTGGGTGGTGGTGTCGGGCCCCGGGGGTGTGGCCGGTTCGTTGGTGGGGGCGTTGGGGCTGTCGAGGATGCTGAGGTCATCGATGCCGTCGAGGTTGTCGTGGGTGTTGAGGTCGGTGCGCTGTTGCTTGCTGAGGCCGAAGAAGTAGGTGGCGATGAAGCCGACGGCGTAGCCGATGAGGAGGCCGAGGGCGTAGACGGCGAGTGTGGTGGTGAGCGGGTGGTTGCCCTTGACCAGCGGGAAGAGCGCCCAGCCGGAGGGGCCGATGGCGGTGGCGCCGACGGCGTCGCCGAGTTGGTTGAACAGGCCGATGAAGCCGCCGCCGAACGCGCCACCGAGGCAGGCGGTGATGAAGGGGCGGCCGAGGGGGAGCGAGACGCCGTAGATCAGGGGTTCGCCGACGCCGAGGAAGCCGGCGGGGAGGGCGGAGCGGATCGTGGTGCGCAGCGAGTGGTTGTGGCGGAGGCGGACGTAGAGGGCGAGGGCGGCGCCCACTTGGCCGGCGCCGGCCATGGCGAGGATCGGCAGCAGGGTCGTATAGCCCTGCTGCTGGATCAGGGTGGTGTGGATGGGGATGAGGGCCTGGTGGAGGCCCAGCATCACCAGGGGGAGGAAGAGGCCGCCGAGGAGGAAGCCGGCGATGGCGCCGCCGTGGGCGAGCAGCCAGGTGGCGGCGGTGCCGATGGCGGCGGAGACCTCGCCTGCGGCCCACATCAGGCCGAAGACGGTGACCAGGCCGGTGAGGAGGACGGTGAGGGTGGGGGTGAGGAGGACGTCCAGGGCCTCGGGGATGCGTCTGCGGAAGTGCTTCTCCAACTGGGCGGCGAGCAGGGCGGCGGCCAGGGCACCAAGGACGCCCCCTTGGCCGGGTGCCAACTGCTGGCCAAACGCGGTGACATGGGCGATGCCCGGGAAGACCGTGACGGCGGCGACGGCTCCTCCGAGGACGGGCGTGCCGCCGAACTCCTTCGCGGTGTGGTAGCCGACGAAGACCGCGATCAGGGACATGAAGCCGGAGGCGATGGCCGTCAGGGCCGGGACCAGGGCGGGCAGCCAACCGGCGTTGGTGAGCAGGCCGTTGAGGCCGGCGATGATGCCGCAGCCGATGAGGGCGGGGATGAGCGGCACGAAGATGTTGGCGATCCGGCGGAGGAACAGCTTCACCGGGGTGGCGTTGCGGGCCTTCTGCCGGGCCTTGAGGGCGGCGCCCCGGGCGGCTAGGTCGGCGGGGGTGGACCCGTTGGTTGCCTGGGATGTGGTGGGGGCGGGTGTGGTTGTGGATGTGGGCGTAGGGGCGGTTGTGGGGGCGTGGGCTGGAAGCTCGTTGAGGAGGCGGTCGAATTCGGGGGTGACATGGGCGACCGTGCCGGGGCCGAGCACGATTTGGTAGGTGTCGTCCTCCACGACACCCAGGACGGCGGGGAGCGCCTTGAGGGCGTCGTCCTGGACCAGGGAGCGGTCCCTGATGCCCAGGCGGAGGCGGGTCATGCAGTGGGCGACGGAGGTGACGTTGCCGGCGCCGCCTACGAGGGGGAGGAGCGCGGCAGCGGTGGCGCGATGCTTGTCTTCGGTCATGGGCGGTGCCTTGCTGTGCGATCAATGGGAGGGGAGGGGTGGTGGGTTGGCGGGTGAGGGGCTGGGCGTCAGTTGTGGTGGGGGTGGCCGGGGGCGGGGGTGCGCGAGGATTGGAGGGCGGTGCGGAGGTGGCCTCTGGAGGTGTCGAGGAGACGGGCGGCCTCGTGGCCGTCGACGCCGCCGAGCAGGACGAGGATGGCGTTCTTCACCTCGCCGCCGGTCTCGGTGAGGGCGGCCTCGATCTCCAGGTCGGAGGCCCCGGTGGCGAGCGCGATGATGCGGCGGGAGCGGGCCCGTAGTTTGTCGTTGGAGGCGCGGACGTCGACCATCAGGTTTCCGAAGGTCTTGCCCAGGCGGATCATGGTGATCGTCGAGATCATGTTGAGGACCAACTTCTGGGCGGTGCCCGCCTTGAGGCGGGTGGAGCCGGTGATCAGCTCGGGGCCGACGACGATCTCGATGCCGTGCTCGGCGGCCGCGGCCAGGGGGGAGTCGGCGTTGCAGGACAGGCCGATGGTCAGGGCGCCGATGGCGCGGGCGTGCTCGACGGCGCCGACGGCGTAGGGGGTGCGGCCGGAGGCGGAGATGCCGACGACGACGTCGCGGTCGGCCACGGCCAGGGCGGTCAGGTCGCCGGCGGCCAACTCCTTGCTGTCCTCGGCGCCTTCGACGGCGGTGACCATGGCGGAGGGGCCGCCCGCGATCAGGCCGAGGACCTCGGAGGGCTCGGTGTTGAAGGTGGGCGGGCATTCGCTGGCGTCCAGGACGCCGAGGCGGCCCGCCGTACCGGCACCGGCGTAGATCAGGCGGCCGCCGCGGGCCATACGGGCGGCGGTGGCGTCGATGGCGGCGGCGATCTCCGGGAGGCGTTCGGCGACGGCGGCGGGGACGGTGGCGTCCTCGTCGTTCATCAGGCGGGCGATGTCGAGGGTCGGGCGGCGGTCGATGTCGGAGAGTTCGGGGCGGAACGCCTCGGTGGTGAGGGACTCCAACTGGGTGCGGAGCGCTGTGTAGTTGGGGTCGGTGGGCGGCATGGGGGCTCCTTGGGGGCGGGGTGGGGTGGGACGGTGGGTGGTGGGTGGTGGCGCGGCTGACGTGGGTGGGTGTTCTTTGCTCTTTCCGGTCGTTGGTGGGTGCGCATCTGCCTGTCGGTGGGGGCGTATCTATCTGTCGGTGGGGCGCATCTGCCCGGTGGTGGGTGCGCCGTGCTGTCGGTTGGCTCGCCGCGGGGAGGGGCGCGGTGCCCATGCGTGCCGCCCCGGCGGTATGCATGCCCACGGCGCGGGGCCGGTCCGGTCAGTGGCGAGGGTTGTGGCGGTGGGCCAGGGCCTCGTATGACGCGGAGAGGGCGGGGGCTGCCGTTTCGTAGGTGCGCTGGGCGACGCCTATGAACAGGCAGTCGACGACGAGGAGTTGACTGGTGCGGGAGGACATGGCCGCGGGGCGCAGCTCGCTCTCGCGGGCCGTGGACGTCGTCAGGATGTGGTCGGCGTAGGCGGCGATCTCGCCGTCCGGGCGGCCGGTGATGGCGATCGTCGTCGCGCCGTGCTCGAAGGCGACCCGCAGCGGCTCTATGACGTCCGTCGTGCGGCCGGAGTGGGTGATCGCGATGGCCACGTCGCGCGCCCGCATCTGCACGGCGTTGGTGACGGCGAGATGCGGGTCGGAGTGGGCGTGCGCGATCAGGCCGATACGCAGCAGCTTTTGGGCCAGGTCCTGGGCGACGAGGTTGGAGGCCCCTATTCCGTAGACGTCGATCCGGCGGGCGGAGGCGAGGGCGGCGACGGCCGCCTCCAACTGCGTCACGTCCAGCGCGGTGGCGGTGTCGGCGAGGCACTGCCGCTCCTCCTGCGCCAACTTGGCGACGACGTCGATCAGGGAATCGTCGACCGCTATATCGGCCGTCACGGCGGGCGCGCTGCCGGTCGCCTGCTGCGCGGCGAGGGCGGCCAGGGCCAGGCGGAGGTCGCGGTAGCCCGGGTAGCCGAGGAGGCGGGAGGTGCGGACGACGGTGGCCTCGCTGGTGCCGGTGCGCTCGGCGAGGCCGGTGACGGTGAGGGCGGCGCAGCCGGCCGGATCGCCGGCGACCGTCTCCGCTACTCGCTGCATGGAGCGCGTCATCGTCGGCGCGAGCGTGCGGACCTTGGCGGCCAGTGCCGCGGGGGCGGGTGGGGCCGGCGCGGTCGCCGGCGGGGCCGGTGTCGACGTCGACCTGCGGTCGTCGAAACTTTCCTTCACTGCGCTGTTCATGGCTGAAAGCTATTTTCAGCGCCGGTCGCGCGTCAACACCCTCCGTGATGCCTGTGGACGGACCGTGGCGGCGTTGGTGACCGACCTGTGGATAACTTCGGCCCGGTCGGCTGCTCGCGCGAGAATGACGTCATGGAGTTGGAACAGGCATTGCACGCCGCGCGAGCGCTGGTGCTCGCCGACCTGATGGCAGACGACGTCGCGGACGCAGAGATCGTCTCGCTCGTCGAGGATGCGGTCACGCATCGCCGATGGTGGGTGGAGCAGTGGCCTGAGGGTGCCGCGTTCGTCGCGGGGCTGATAGCACAGGACGTACAGGACGCACTGCTGGAGCGCTACGGGCGCTGGCCGCTGTGCCCGGTGTGCACGGAGAGCGGTGACCCACACGCGCTCGATGTGGAGCCGGAGTTGGGCCCGGACCCGCACTGGGTGTGTCCGAAGACGGCGGTGTCCGTCGCCCCGGTGGGGCGGTTGCGGGCGTCGGCGGAGGACTGAGGTGACGCTCTACATCGACCCGCCCATCTGGCCGGGGCACGGTCGTATGTGGTCGCACCTGGTGAGTGACCGGTCGTTCGACGAACTGCACCGCTTCGCGGCGTCGATAGGCGCCCCGCGGCGTGCCTTCGAGCGCGATCACTACGACCTGCCGGCCGAGCGGTACGACGATGCCGTACGGGCGGGGGCGTTGGAGATCGGCTCCAAGGAACTGGTCCGCCGACTCACGGACGCGGGCCTGCGACGCCCGAAGGGGCGGCGCGCCGGGTGATGGTGAGTGTGGCGGGCGAGCTGGGGACGTCCGTTGATTGGCCGTGGAGTGTGGAGTGTCTGTGCGATGGGGCGGTCGCTCGGCGGGTGCTTGTGGGGATGCGGGGGAGGGAGTGACGGTGGCGTTCGCGGGGTGGTCCCGTGTGTCGTCGTGTTGTCGCGGTCGTGGGCAAGGGAATCCGGCCGAGGGGCTGGGTCAGTAACCGGGCGAGAAGCCGGGGAGAGGGGGAGGCGTCGTGGGAGACGCGCAGAACGGTTCCGATGCGGGGCGTAGTGGCGGGAAGGGCCGCTGGAGAGACGACGAGAGAGTGGTCAACGGTGTGAAGTCGGCGCTGATCGACTTCGTCAGACCCTCGGGGAACCGTCCGTTGGTACTGGGGGTCGGCTTCACGATCGCCGGGATCGTGGGGTGCGTGCGCGCGATAGCGACGGGCGCGGGAACCATCGCCGTTGTGGGTGCCTTGGCGGCGTCCGTCATCGGCGCCTGCGTCGCGGTGCTGAGCGTGCGGAAGTACCTGAAGAAGTGAGCCGGTCCGGCCGCTGCGCGTAGCGACCGGACCGGGGAGGCAGCGGGACCGTCAGAGGTTGTCCGCGGCCTCAGCGGTGGTGGAGGTGGGGGAGGGGGCCCCGCTACCGGAGGGGGAGGGGGCCCTCAGGCGTGCGGCGGCGGCCGCGCCCGAGGCTCCACCCCCCGCCCCCGACCCCCCGGAGCCCCCCTCCGACGACGCCACGACCCGCGAGCGCCCCGCGGACCGGTGGAGCCGGTAGGCGAGGGCGGTGGTCAGGACGGCGACGGCGGCGAGGGCGGCGCCGGTCCAGGCGACGGACGGGTAGCCCCAGCCGGCGCTGATCGCCAGGCCGCCCAGCCAGGGGCCGAGGGTGTTGCCGATGTTGAACGCGGCGGTGGTGGTGGCGCCGGCGAGGGTCGGGGCCGCGTTCGCCACGTTGAACATCCGGGCGTTGAGCGCCGGGGCCGTGGTGAACGCGGTGACGCCGAGCATCAGGGCGAGGGCCACCGCGGCGACCGGGCTGTGGGCGGTCAGCGCCAGGATGGTGAGGACGAGGGTGGAGGCCGAGATGCCGGTGAAGAGCGTGCCGAAGAGGTGCGCGTCGGCGATCCGGCCGCCGATGAACGTACCGATCAGCGCGCCGACGCCGAACAGGGCGAGCACCGTCGGGACCCAGCTCTCGGCGAGGCCGGCGGTGTCGGTCAGCAGCGGGGAGAGGTACGAGAAGAGGGCGAAGACCGCGGCGCCGTTCATGGCGGTGGCGATCAGCGCCAGCCAGACCTGCTTGTCCTTGTAGATGGTCAGCTCGCGGCGGAGCTGCGGGCGGTCCTCGCCGGTCGGCACCTCGGTGCGCGGCACCAGGGCGATGACGCCGATCAGGCCGATCACGGAGAGCACGGCCACCGCCCAGAAGGCGGAGCGCCAGCCGGCGTGCTGGCCGAGCAGTGCGCCGGCCGGCACGCCGGCGATGTTGGCGATGCTCAGGCCGCCGACCATGACGGCCATGGCGCGGGCCCGGGCGGTGACCGGGACCAGCGAGACGGCCACGGCCGCGCCCACCGCCCAGAAACCGGCGCAGGCCAGCGCGCTGACCACCCGGGACGCGAAGAGCACGCCGTAGGAGGGCGCCAGCGCGCCCGCTGCCTGGCCGAGGCCGAAGACGGCGAGCAGGCATATCAGGGTGGTGCGGCGCGGCAGGCGGAGCGTCGCGGCGGCCAGCACGGGGGCGCCGACCACCATCCCGATGGCGAACGCGGAGACCAGCAGCCCGGCCTGTGGGATGGAGACCCGCAGATCACGGGCGAGCGGCTGGAGGATGCCGGAGAGCATGAACTCGCTGGTACCCAGGGCGAATACGGACAGGCCGAGGACGTATACGGCGATGGGAAGGCGGGTGCGGGGAGGGGGGACGGATGGTGCTGGCATGACAGCTCACAACGGTGCCGGCCGGGGTGGGCATTCCCGTGCGCGGGGTGGCGTTCACCACGTGGCGGGGCGCCCCCCCCCGCTCCCGGTTAGCCGTCGTCGCCGGTAGCGGGGGCGCCGCCGCTCTCCAGGAGGGCGAGTTCGGTCGCCAGGTTGCGGCGGGCCGGTGCCTCCCACTGGTCGTGCGCCCGTGGGGTGCGGAACAGGCGGGGGAGCGCGAGGAGTTGGCGGAGCACGGCGGCGCGGCCGGCGCGGAAGTCCGGGTCGGGGACGAAGCCGTACTCGGTGCGGACGGCGGCGGCGTAGGCCGCGTACGCGTCGGGGCCGCCGGCCAGGACGGCCAGGTCGGCGTCGCACAGCACGGCGCCGTTGCGGTCCTCGGGCGCCGGGTCGTGGGTGACGGTGAGGCGGACGAGGCGGGCCACCTCGGCGGTGCGGGCCGCGTCGATGCCCAGTTCGGGGAGGGCGCGCTCGGCGAGGGCGGCGCTGCGCTCCTCGTTCTCGGAGCGGTCGGGCCGGTAGACGGCGTCGTGGAACCAGGCCGCCAACTGGACGGCGGGCAAGTCCTCGGCGTGCGCGGCGAGTTCGTCGATCCGGTCGAGGACGGCGACGAGGTGGTCGGTGGTGTGGTAGCGCCGCTGTGGCTCGGCCCAGCGGCGCAGCAGGTTGTCCGCGTACGGGGCGGGGTCGGGGCCTTCCTGGGCGGCGTCGCGGGCCTGCGCGACGGTGGCCGCCCAACGGGCGGCCAGGGCGGGGCGGGGGTCGGTCATGGGCGTCATTGTGCCCGCTCAGAAGGCGGGCTTGTCGCGGCAGGAGAGGGCGTCGATGTTGGCCGCGCGGGGCTTGTAGTGGCCCTCCCAATCGGCGTCGGCACGCGGAATGGACGGGAGGGTGGTGGAGAAGTCCTGGCTCCAACTGCTGCCCGAGACGTATTCCTTCAGCGCGTCGCGGATTTTGATGCAGTCGGCGTGGTGGCCCTTGTTCATCGCGATGCCGTATTGGTTGAAGGGCCCGTAGGCGATGTTGGGGATGACCTTGAGGTCGCGGTGTTCCTGGGTGAATCCGTAGAGGATCATCTGGTCGGTGGAGACGGCGTCGGCGGTCTTGTTCAGCAGGTCGGTGATGCAGCCCTGGGCGGTCTGCGACTGGTAGACCTTCATGCCCGCGCCCTCCGGGCCGTTGAGGGTGTTGTACGAGGTGGTGCCGGGCCAGGTGCAGACGCGCTTGCCGATGACGTCGGAGGGTTTGGTGATGCGGGGGTCGTTCTTGCGGACCATGATTCCCTGTCGGGTGTTGGCGTAGGGGCCCGCGAAATCGAGTTGTTTCATGCGGTCGGGGGTGATGGAGAAGGTCGCGATGATCAGGTCCTTCTGTTTCCCCGTGAGTACGGTGAGCCGGTCCTCGGAGGGGACGGCGCTGAAATCCGGTTCCGCGCCGACGGTCTTGAGTATGTGCCGGGCAAGGGTGATGTCGAATCCGGACGGGTTGTAGCCGTCCGGGAAGTATCCGGTGCCCGGTTGGTCGCTTTTCACGCCGACCAGGACCTTTCCGGAGGCGAAAAGCGAGGCGGGCTCGCTGGAACTGCAGGCGGTGGCGGTGAGCGCGGTGAGCGCGAGCGCGGCCGCGATGCTGGTGGCGCGGAGGTGCATGGGTCCCCGTTTCTCGTGCGTGCGGTGGTTCACCGGTCGTGGAGCGTGGCCTGTGTGGGCCGGACGTTCATCCGGCAACCGGGGCCGGTGGTCAGCGTGACCTCGATCCGTACGGCGTTGGCCTGCGCGCCCAGGTCGAAATCGGCGGTGCCGCCGGGGTTGACGCTCTGCTGCTGGGAGGGCACGCCGGAGCTGATCAGCGTGGCGGTGGCGGAGGAGTCCGGGACGCAGGTCGGGCCGGCGGCGTCCTGGTCCTCGATGGCCAGGGTGAGGCGGAGGGCGTTGCGGCTCCCCTTGAGGGCGGCGGGTTCCAGGCGCAGGGTGAGGGTGCGGTGGGCGGTGTCGTCCACGGGTTGCCGGCCCTGGACCGTGATCTTGCCGGTCACGTCGAGCTCGCCGTGGGTGACCACGTGCCGGAAGGCCAGCCAGCCGCCGACGGTGGCCAGGACGGAGACGAGGGAGAGCGTGGCCACGATCCGGGCGTCGCGCGGGCGTTGGACGAGGACGCGGGCGGCGGCGGTGGCCAGGGAGAGGGCGACCAGGGCGCCCCACAGGAGGTACTGGGCGGCCGGGCCGTCCGGCCAGGTGGTGCCGGCGAGGAGCAGGCCGGCGCAGGCCAGGATCAGGGGCAGCCAACGGGCGCTGGGGTGTTGCAGGGCCCAGCGGATGACGACGTTGCGGATGTTGCCGGCGGCGATGGAGTGGTCGCCGTGGCTGGTGGCGTTGTTCTGGGTGGGCCCCTGGGGCGGGCGGGGCGGCCGTCGGGCGCTCATGCGTCGTCCCGGGACTGGGGGCCGCCTCCCATGTTGATGGTGCCGTGGATCTCGCCGGCGGCGATGGAGCCCTGGCCGGTCGCGGTGGGGTTGTTGTAGGTGATCTGCGGGCCGCCGGCGGTGAGTTGGGCGACGTGCCGGCGGAAGCCGTCGGCGTCGCGCTCGGGGGAGTTCAGCCAGGCGGTCAGGGCGGCGGCGAGCAGCCGGCGGTCGCCGTCGTCGAGGGTGGCCAGCCGCCGGTCGAGGGCGTCGGCGCGGTCGGCGTCGAGGAGCGGCTGCGCGGGGTCGTCGCCGAGGTGGGTGTCGCGGCGGTGCAGCAGGCGGCGGAAAAAGCCCTCGCCGGCGGTCACGGTGCGTTCGGCGATCCGGTCCTGGGCGGCGGCGAGGACGGAGGTGCCCAGACTGTTGGCCGCTAAGACGAGATATGGGGCTATTTCGGAGGAAACAGTTGCAAGGTCGGACATTCGGTCTCTCCGTCCTCGGGGTGCGGGCGAGCGGCGGATGCGAGCAACGCCCTTACAGGAAAGGCGTGTTACCCAAGTGAGGGCTGATTCACACTCCCTTCATTGAGCGGTTTCGGGAGGGCGGGAGCGGAGGGAACGGGTGGTTTTCGGTCGCGTTGCGGGGTGCGTGGCGGTGCGGTGCGGGGTGAGCGCTTAGGCTGGGTATTGGACTAGACCTGTTGCGGGGTGCGGGCTGGGGCGCCGACCCGGGCCCGCGCCCCGCGCGCTCTTGCCATGTCGTTCGCCATCGGAAGGTTGGGTCGTATGAATCAGCGCGCGCTCCTGGAGGTGATCGCGCTCGGCCCCGAGGACGCGGCCGCCGCGCAGGCCGGCGGTGCCGACCGCCTGGAACTGGTCGCGGACATGGCCGCGGACGGGCTGACGCCGTCGCGCGCCACGTTCGCCGCGATCCGGGCGGCCGTCGACATCCCGCTGCGGGTGATGCTGCGCGCCACCGACGGCTTCGCCGCGGGCGACGTGGACGCGCTGTGCGCGCAGGCGGCGGCGCTGCGGGCCGAGGGCGCCGAGGAGTTCGTCCTGGGCTTTCTGACGCCGGACGGGCGGCCGGACCTGGCCGCGGTGCGGGCGCTGGCCGGGGTGATCGACGGGTGCCGGTGGACCTTCCACCGGGCCGTCGACCGGGCCGCCGACCGCGACGCGCTCCGCCGGGAACTGGCGGGCCTCGCCGGCCCGTCCGGGCTGGACACGTACCTGACCGCGGGCGCCGCGGAGGGCGTCGGCGCGGGGCTGACGACGCTGATCGCCGAGCAGGCGCGCACCGCGGCCGACGAACCGGGGTACGCGCCGCGGATCTTGGTGGGCGGCGGGCTCCAGTTGGGGCACCTGCCGGAGCTGCGGGCGGCCGGGCTGGACGCCTTCCACATCGGAGGCGCGGCCCGCCCCGGCGGCTGGAGCGGCCCGGTGGACGCCGCCGCCGTACGGGAGTGGCGGGCGGCCCTGGACGCGCCGGTGGTCTCGCCGGTCTGAGGGGCGGTGAACGGGCGGGCCGGGCCGGGGAGTTCGTCGAGCCGGCCCGCGGTTGCCCGTAGCGCCGGGGGTGCAAGCGTGCGCGCCCGTAAGAGCGAGACCTCGTGGCGCCGCGCGGACGGGACGAAAAAGGGAAAGCGCCCCCGAACTACCCATTGGTAGGATTTGCGCGAATCAGCATGGGGGGAACGAATTCCATCGGCTTGGGGGATTCGTGTGTGTCCTCCCGGCCGCCCTCCGGCCCGCACCACGCCTTGCCAGGAGGGCAGATGACCCAGTCCGCCATACCTCGTCGGCCCCGCACCCCGGGGTCGGCCGGCCGCTCGCGCCAACTCGTGACCGGAGCCGTCGCGTTGGCCCTGACGGTCACCGCCGGCCCCCTCGTCGCGCCCGCCGTCGCCGCCACCCCCGCCGCCTCCGCGACCACCGCCCCCGACCAGGCGCTGAAGATCGCCGCCGGCTCCGAGATCGTCAGCGCGGGCCGCACCGGCTTCCTCTCCGTCGACGCCCAGCACACCGTGCGGTGGACCCGGTACGCGGACGGCGCGACGACCAAGCTGTCCCAGGACGACCGGCTGTCCTCCTACGAGACGACGCACGGCACGGCGTCCGACATCGTGGCGCTCGGCGACGACCCGGTCATGGGCGCCTCCCAGAAGATCACCCTGCGGGACATGGCCACCGGGTCGTCCACCCTCATCGACCTCACCAAGTACGGCTACCACTACCTGGGCACCGTGGGGTCGCGGGTCGTCGCGTACGAGCGGGACAAGGCCAAGGGCACCGTGCGGGCGCACGTCTTGGAGGCCGCGGGCGACAAGGTCACCGACCAGGTGATCAGCGGGTTGCCCGACGTCACGCGGGAGGTCGACCTGGAGTCGGGCTTCGGCAACCGGGCCGTGCTGCGCTACTCCACCGCGTCACCCGACGTCGACAACCGCGGCATGTACGACTTCACCGTGGCCGACCTGCGCCACGCCAAGGTCATCACCGGCCGGGGCATGCTGGGCGGCTACACGACCAGCACCGCGGTGTCCGGCCGCCATCTGGCGCTCGCCGGCGGCCTGTTCATGGGCGACACCAACGCGTCGCTGCGCACGATGGAGATCGCCAACGGCCAGCGGTGGGACATGGACCTCAGCCGGATGGTCACCCCCAAGGTGGGCCTGGTCGGCGACTGGGCGCTGTACGGGAACGCATGGCGGGCCAACGAGGGCTACGACAGCGGCGATCCGGCCTTCCGGGCCGCCCCGATCGGCGGCGGCAAGGGCCGCAAGGTGCTGGACCACGCCTCCTCGCTCACCCCCACCCCGGATGGCGACCTGCTGGTGATGGGCGGCACCGCGGAAAACGGGGAGGGGCTCTACCGCGTCTCCCCCGGGACCGACGGCGCACCCGTCGTCAAACTGATCGCCAGCACCGGCGAGCGGACCGGGCTCGCCCTGGTGGACGCCAAAGTCCCGGCCGTGGCCGAACTGAACAAGGGGCACTGGAAGCCGCGTTGGCAGCTCTCGCACACCAACGCCGACGTGACCGTCACCCTGCGCCACACCGCCTCCGGCGCGGAGCGCGAGGTCGAGATCCGGATCGACCCCGCCAAGTGGGAGGCCAAGGGACCGACCTGGGTGGAGCTGGACTGGGACGGCCTGGTCGGCCCCTTCTATGCCCCCAACAAGGCCGCGCCCAACGGCGGTTACACCTGGAAGCTGACGGCCAAGCCGCGCAACGGCATCGGGCCGACCCTCAACGCCAAGGGCTCCTTCACGGTCTCGCGCAAGCCCGCCCCGCACGACTACACCGACAACGGCACGCCCGACCTGCTGGTGCGCGACTGGTGGGGCGACCTGGACCTCAAGGACACCTACCTCGACCCGGAGAACGGGAAGCTGAAGAGCGGCGACGCGGCGCGGATCGGCACCGGTTGGGACATCTACAACGAGGTCACCGCCGTCGGGAATGTGGCCGGCGGGCCCGCGGGCGACGTGGTGGCGCGGGACAAGGACGGCGTGCTCTGGTCGTACCTCGGCAAGGGCGACGGCACCCTGGACCGCCGGGTGAAGATCGGCGCCGGCTGGGGCGGCTACACCCAACTCACCGGCGGCGCCGACCTCAACGGCGACGGCCGCGGCGACCTGCTGGCCCGTGACGCCGCCGGAGTGCTCTGGCTCTACAAGGGCACGGGCAACTGGCGGGCACCGTTCGCGCCCCGGGTGAAGCTCGGTGGCGGCTGGAACGCCTACGACCGGATCGTCGCGGTCGGCGACATGGCCGGCGGGTCCGCGGGCGACGTGGTGGCACGGGACAAGGACGGCGTGCTCTGGTCGTATCTCGGCAAGGGCGACGGCACCCTGGATCGCCGGGTGAAGATCGGCGCCGGTTGGGGCGGTTACAAGCAGCTGGTCGGCGTCGGCGACGCCAACGGGGACGGCAAGGCCGACCTGCTGGCCACCCTGGACGACGGCAGCACGTTCGTCTACCACGGCACCGGCAAGTGGAACGCGCCGTTCGCCCCGCGCGAGTCGACCGACCTCTCCGTCTGGACGGACGAGACCCTCGCCTGAGCGGTGCACCACGGTGCGGGGGCGGCGCGCGCCCCCGCACCGCCGCCCCAACCGCCCTCAGCCGTCGGCGAGTTGCCCGGGCAGGGCCGCCGCGTGGACGATCGTCAGGCCGGAGACCGGGCGGGTCAGGCACACGTACAGGCGGCGGAGGCCGGTCCGTTCGTCCGGCTCGCCGGCCACGATCGCGGCCGGCTCGTCCAGCACCACGTAGTCGTACTCCAGACCCTTGGCCAGAGTGGCGGGCACCAGCGTCAACCGGGCGTCGGCCGAGGTCTCCGCACCCGGTGGCAGCGCGTTGATGCCGGCCTCCTCAAGTGCCGCGCGCAGCAACGGAATACGCGCATCCGCCGCGATCAGGCCGATCGAACCCTCCTTGGCCAGCGCGTCCCGACAGGCCGTCAGGACCGATGCGTCCAGGTCCGCGGGCTGGACCGCGCGGATTCCGAAGTCGCCCGCCGACTCGCGGATGGAGGTGGCCTCCTTCAGGTCGGGCGCGATCGCGGGCAGCAAACGGGACGCGTAGCCGATGACCTCGCGCGGCACGCGGAAGCCCTGGGTCAGCTCCTCCACGACGGAATCGGGCTTGCCCAGGTGGGCCAGCGCCTGCCGCCAGGTGTCGGTCGCCCACGGGGTGGTGCCCTGGGCGATGTCCCCCAGGATCGTCGCCGACCCCGTGGTGCAGCGGCGGCCCACCGCGCGATACTGCATCGGCGACAGGTCCTGCGCCTCGTCCAGCACCACATGGCCCAGCGACTGCGTGCGGCTCACCAGGTCCATCGCCTCGTCGATCAACACCGCGTCCGCGGCCGACCACTTGGCGCTCCGCACGCTGCGCGGCGGCTTCTTTCCCGAACCGGGCGGCGCCCACAGGATCGTCCGCTGCTCCTCCTCGGAGAGGACCCCCTCGGCGTGCTCGGCGAGGAAGTCCGCGTCGCCCAGCAGCCGCAGCGCCAGCTTCGCCGGGTCGACCGGCGGCCAGATCGCCTTGACCGCCGCCTTCACCGCGGCATTACGGGCCACCGCGTCCTGCACCCGGTCGTCGGGGGCCTCGCCCGCCTGCTCCATCCGGACCAGCACGGCGTGCGCGATCCGCTGCGGCAGCGCCTCGCGGGCCGCGCCGTAACGGATGTCGCGGTCCCGCAACTCCTGGACGATCTCCTCCAGTTCGTACGCCGGAACGCGCCAGCGGCGGGAGCCGCGGACCACCACGCAGGGCTCCTGTGGCGCCGTGACGTGCGAGCGGACCGCCCGGCGCAGCACCTCGGCCATCCGCGCATCGCCCTTGATCGTGGCCGCGGCCGCGTCGTCCGCGCCGCGCACCTCCACATGGCCGACCAGATCGTCGATCGTGGCCTGCTTGACCTCCAACTCGCCCAGGGCGGGCAGCACTTGCTCGATGTAGCGGAGGAACGAGCGGTTCGGGCCGATCACCAGGGTGCCGGAGCGGGCCAGCCGCTCCCGGTGGGCGTACAGCAGATACGCGACCCGGTGCAGGCCCACCGCGGTCTTGCCGGTACCGGGCGCCCCCTGGACGCAGACCGTGCCCCCGATACCGGCCCGGACGATCTCGTCCTGTTCGGGCTGGATGGTGGCGACGATGTCCCGCATCGGGCCGACGCGCGGACGCTCGATCTCCGCCTGGAGGAGGGCGCTGGTGGTCTCGGCCTCGGCCGGGTCGGTCAGGTGCTCGTCCTCGTAGGCGGTCAACTCGCCGCCGGTGTAGCCGAAGCGGCGGCGCAGCTTGAGGTCCATCGGGTCCTTCTTGGAGGCCCGGTAGAACGGCTGGGAGACCGGGGCGCGCCAGTCGATGACCATGGGGTCGCCGTCGGCGTCGTGCACGTGCCGGCGCCCGACGTAGAAGCTCTCGCCCTCCCGTCGCCCACCGCCACCCTCGCCGGAGGCGCTTCGCGCCGCCCCTCTTGACGCGCCCTCGGCGAGGTCGACGCCCGGGGCGTGGAGGTAGTCGAGCCGGCCGAAGAACAGCGGGGTGCCGGAGAGGTCGGCGAGCGCCTTGATGCGGGCGTCGATCTCGCCCTGGAGGACCTCGGCGTTGACCCAGTTCGCGGTGACGTCCGCGATGTTCAGGGCCTGTGCGTCCTCCCGCATGGCGCGCAGGGCGGCCCTGGAGGCGGCGAGGTGCGCACGCTCCCGCTGGAGCGGGTCGGGGGGCGCGCCGGGCGCGGAGCCCTGATCGGGGACGGGGGCGGGGGGCCTGGCCTCCTGGTCGAGGGCGTGCTGGGGTGACGGGTGGGCGTGCGAGGGCACGGGCTTGCCTCCGGTGGGCGGTCATTCAACGGCATGCGGTGCCGGTGCGACGGCGGCTGCGGCATGATGCGAAGGGCCGACCGGTTTCCGACCGGTCGGTGGCGCTCCCCAGACGGGAGGCAGGCAGGCGCGCGATTGTAGTCAGCGGCCCGGCCGAGGCGCCAACGAGTTTTCCGGTGGGCGGCCGCGTGCCGCCTCCTCGTACCGTCCTTGTGGTGGAGAACCCTGAGTCCCGTAGGTCTCCCGTAGGGGATGGAGTGGACCCAGAGACCGATGCCGAGGCGCGAAGAGATCGCACTGTGGGGCGATGTGTACCAATCGCGCGCTCACGATGATGGAGGCATGAGCAGCGCAACGTTCACCTCAGCCCCTGTCCACGCCGTCCCACTCCGCTCGACCAAGGGCGACACGTCCCTCGGCGCCGCCACCGGCTCGGCGGACGCCCCCGAGCACCGTCACGCGTGGGGCAACGCCCTGCGCGCGGTCAAGGTCTTCACCGCGGCCGCCTTCAGCGTGGTGGTGATGGGCGAGTTCACCGAGCGGTGACCACCGGCGCCCCGCCTGGCCGAGGGCGTGGGCACCACCCGGCACACATCGGCACACATACGAGTCCGAGCACACACGAGTCTGAGCACGTACGAGAGTCCGAGCAGGCACGAGAGTCCGAGAGCACCCACCACTACGCACGGCTGCGCACCGCTCCACGCGGCTGCACGGCCGCCACATGTACCGCAGGGGCAGGCGGGATCGCGCACCTTTCGTGCGTGTGACGCCCGATTCCGCATGGACATCCGGTTGACCGGAAAGCGTTACGGACGGTCGGTCTCGATCCGCTAGCGTCGCCGCAGTGAGCGCGCGCTCGGGGCGACGAGGAGGGGTCAACGGTTGTCTGCCGCCGACGGGACGGGGACGTGGAGACGCACGTGGGCGCAGAGCATGGCAAGCCCCGGTCGACTGGGGATAGGCGTGGCGCTGTTGGCGCTGTCCTTCGCCGGGCTGTACGCGCTCTCCCTGGCCGTGCAGCTCCCGATGTCCGACATAGAGGTCTACCGCGCCGAGGGGCACGCCGCCGCGACCGGCGGTGATCTCTACGGCTTCACGGTCACCAAGTGGGCGCTCCCGGCGACGTATCCGCCGTTCGCCGCCCTGCTGTTCGTTCCCACCACCTGGATCTCGCTCACCACCCTCAAGATCACCTGCGTGCTGGTCAACGCGGCCCTCCTGGCGCTGCTGATCCACCTCTCCTGCAAGGCCGCCGGCCTGCGCCGGGCCGCGTACTCCGCGCCGCTGGTCCTCGCGACCACCGCCGTCGGCCTCTGGCTCGAACCGGTCTTCCAGACCCTGGTCTTCGGGCAGGTCAACCTCGCCCTGACCTGCCTGGTGCTGTGGGACCTCTCCCGTCCGGACGGCGCCCGCTTCAAGGGCTTCGCCACCGGCCTCGCCGCGGGCATCAAGCTCACCCCCGCGATCTTCGCGGTCTATCTGCTCATCACCGGCCGGGTGAAGGCCGCCTTCACCACCTTCGCCGGGTTCGTGGCGTCGGTGCTGCTGGGCGCGCTGGTGCTGCCCGGGGCGACCGTGGAGTTCTGGACGCAGCGGATGTTCGAGACGCAGCGGGTCGGCAAGGTGTGGATCGTCGACAACCAGTCGCTCCAGGGGCTGGTCGCCCGGCTCCTGCACACCGCCGAACCGGGCGGGTGGTGGCTGGCGGCGGCCGCGATCACCGCGGTGGCCGGGCTCTGGGCCGCCCGTCAGGTCTACGTCCGCCGCGGCCACGACCTCTGGGGTGTGTTGGCCACCGCCGTCACCGCGCTGCTGGTCTCGCCGATCAGCTGGTCGCACCACTGGGTCTGGTGCGTTCCGCTGCTGGTCGCGCTGGTCGCGCACGCCCGGCGGGACCGCTGGCGCTGGGCGCTGGTGGGCGCGGTGGCGGTCGCCTTCAGCGCCCGCACGATGTGGGCCCAGTACCACCGGGGCACCGTGGCCCTGCACTTCTCCTGGTGGCAGCAGCCGCTCGCCGCCCCCTACCCGATGCTCGGCCTCGCGCTGTTGGCCGCGCTGACCTGGTGGGCGTACCGGACGCCACCGCGCGCCGGCGGCCCGGGCGGCATCGCGGCCGGCCGCCGCGTCCCGTTCCCGCGCACCAGCGGCCGGAGCCCCGCCGCCAGCCCGTTGGGCTGACGGCGGGGGAGGCGCTCACGCCGTCGCCGGATCATCCTCCCCGGCCGCGAGGCCGCCCCCACCCGTGAGGCCACTGCCACCCGCGAGGTCGTCACCGCTCACGAGGTCGTCCTGGCCGACGAGTTCCTCCCCGCCCATCAGGTCGTCCAGCTCGTCACCGTCACCACTCCCGTCCGCGTCGCCCGCCGCGAGCAGCTCGCTGGCGTCCACGATGCGGTAGGCGTAGCCCTGTTCGGCGAGGAAGCGCTGGCGGTGGGCGGCGAAATCCTGGTCGATGGTGTCGCGGGCGACGACCGAGTAGAAGCGGGCCTCGTGGCCGTCCGCCTTGGGGCGCAGGACGCGGCCCAGCCGCTGGGCCTCCTCCTGGCGGGAGCCGAAGGTGCCGGACACCTGGATCGCGACGGTGGCCTCCGGCAGGTCGATGGAGAAGTTGGCGACCTTGGACACCACCAGCACCGAGAGCTCGCCCTCGCGGAAGGCGTCGAAGAGCTTCTCGCGCTGCGCGTTGGAGGTCTCGCCCTTGATCACCGGTGCGTCGAGGTGCTCGCCCAACTCGTCGAGCTGGTCGATGTATTGGCCGATGACCAGCGTCTGCTCGCCCGCGTGCCGCCGCACCAGCGCCTCGGTCACCCGCTGCTTGCTGCCCGTGGTGGCGCAGTAGCGGTACTTCTCCTCCGTCTCGGCCGTGGCGTACGCCAGCCGCTCCGAGTCGGTCAGGTCCACCCGCACCTCGACGCAGTCCGCCGGCGCGATGTAGCCCTGCGCCTCGATCTCCTTCCACGGAGCGTCGAACCGCTTGGGCCCGATCAGCGAGAAGACGTCCGACTCCCGCCCGTCCTCGCGCACCAGGGTCGCGGTCAGCCCCAGCCGGCGCCGGGCCTGGAGATCGGCGGTGAACTTGAAGACCGGCGCGGGCAGCAGGTGCACCTCGTCGTAGACGATCAGGCCCCAGTCGCGGGAGTCGAAGAGCTCCAGGTGCGGGTAGACGCCCTTCCGCTTGGTCGTCAGCACCTGGTACGTGGCGATGGTGACCGGGCGGATCTCCTTCTTGGTGCCGCTGTACTCGCCGATCTCGCTCTCGGTCAGGGACGTCCGCTTCACCAGCTCGTGCTTCCACTGCCGGGCCGAGACGGTGTTGGTGACCAGGATCAGCGTGGTCGCCTTGGCCCGCGCCATGGCGCCGGCGCCGACCAGCGTCTTGCCGGCGCCGCAGGGCAGTACCACGACGCCCGAGCCGCCGTGCCAGAAGCCCTCCACGGCCTGCTCCTGGTACGGGCGCAGCGCCCAGCCGTCCTGGTCCAGCTCGATCGGGTGCGCCTCGCCGTCGACGTAACCGGCCAGGTCCTCGGCCGGCCAGCCCAGCTTCAGCAGCGTCTGCTTGATCTGGCCGCGCTCGGAGGGGTGCACCACGACGCTGTCCGGGTCGATGCGGTCGCCGACCAGCGGCTGCACCTTCTTGGAACGGAGGATCTCCTCCAGGACGGGGCGGTCGGTGGTGGAGAGCACCAGGCCGTGCGCGGGGTGCTTGGTGAGCGTCAGCCGCCCGTAGCGCGACATGGTCTCGGCGACGTCGACGAGCAGTGCGTGCGGCACCGGGTACCGGGAGAACTGCACCAGGGCGTCCACGACCTGCTCGGCGTCGTGGCCGGCGGCCCGCGCGTTCCACAGCCCGAGCGGGGTGACCCGATAGGTGTGGATGTGCTCCGGCGCCCGCTCCAGCTCGGCGAACGGCGCGATGGCCCGGCGGCAGGCCTCCGCCTGCTCGTGGTCCACCTCCAGCAGCAGCGTCTTGTCGCTCTGGACGATGAGGGGTCCGTTCACGCGCCTCGCCTTTCGCTCTTCGGTGCGGTCTGCGGTGCACAGCCGTGGGGACGTGGCCGCCGGGGCGGTCGAACGTGCCAAACGTCCAGTGTGCCGCATCGCACCGACAGGGCGGTCCGGTTCGGTGGACGGGCCTGGTGGGGCGCCGTGGGGCCGGGCTCAGACCGCGTCGTCGGCCAGTTCCGCGACGCCGGTGATGCGGTGGAGGGGGTAGGTGCGGACCTCGTCGGAGGTGTGGTCGTAGGCGGTGACGAAACCGCCCTCGACGCGGACGGGGGCGATCACCCGCTGGCTGGCGGCGCCGTCCGCGTTGACGTAGCCGATCCAGACGGGGGAGCTGGTGAGGACCGCGGCCTGCATGGTGGCCAGGGTCTCGGCGGAGGTGGTGCGGGGCAGGGCGCCCGGGGCGCGGGGCGGAGTGTCGGCGGGGGCCGACGGCGTCGCGGGGCGGGCGCCCGGGGCCGGCTTGCGTTCGGCGGTGGCGGCGAGGTCGCCGGCGCGGATGGCGCGGACCGCGGCCGACAGGAGGGTGGCGTCGGGCGGCGGCGGGCCGTCGGGCACCGGGGTGGGGGCGGTGCGCGGCGGGGTGCGGTAGGCGTCGGCGCGGGCGACCAGGACGTCGCCGGCGGCGGACTCCGCGGCCGGGGCGAAGCCCATCGCCCGTAGGCCGTCGAGGAGTTGGTCGGGGGAGGTCTGGGAGGCGAGGACGGTCGGGGCCAGGCGGCGCAGGCGCAGGGCGGCGGCGCGGCGGTCGGCGAGGAGTTCGGAGAGCAGCGCGTCGTCGTCGCAGCGGACGTAGGCGGTGGCGGCGCCGACCCGCAACTGGCCGTGCCTGCGGGCCACATCGTCGATGAGGTACGCGAGCGGCTGGGGCACCGGGGTGCGGGAGTGGGCGGTCAGGAACTCCTGGAGCTCGGCGGCGGACCGGCCGGCGTCCAGGGCGCGGCGCACCGAGCCCGGCGTGAAGCGGTAGACCGTCGCGCCGCCCTTGGACTCGATGTCGGCCAGGGTGCCGAGGGCCTCGGCGAGCGGGCGCTGCAACGGGCCGGGGGCGACGGCGGTCAGGTCGGCCTGGAGCAGGATGTGGTCGAGCGGTTCGGGCAGCAGCGGGGCGAGCAGAACGGCGGCGCGGCCGGCGGCGGTGGCCGCCTCGGCGGGGGTGAGGGGGAGGGACGGCTCCTCGGTGTCCGCCATGGGCGCGTCCGGGGCGGCGCCGATGAGGGCGCGGCCGTGGGTGGCGAGCGCGCCGCGGCCGGTCACGCCCAGCAACTCGGCCTCGGCCAGCGTCCATTGGGCGAGCCGGGAGCGCAGGTCCTCGACGGGGGCGGGGTCGGTCGGGGTGTCCGAGGGCGCGGGGGCCGACGTCGGGGGCTGGGTGGCCGGTGCGGCGGCCCGTAGGGGGCGTTCCCAGCGCAGGCGGGCGAGCAGGGTCGACTCCGGTACGGAGCTGCCGGGCGGGAGGGTGGCCAGGAGGGACAGGACGCGGTGGCGGACCTCGGGGGCGGGGGAGCGGTCGAGGTGTGGGCCGAGGGCGGCCAGCGCGCGGCCCTTGGCGTCGGCGGTGCCGACCACGCCGGGGGCGCGGGTGGCCGGCAGCCAGGCGGCGACCAGGATCGACCAGCGCTCGGGGTCGGGGAGTTGGAGCCACTCCTCGGCGGCCGGGGTGGCGGCGTAGCGCTCGTCGGCCTCGCCGTCGGAGGCGATCAGTCCGGCCGCGTAGGAGAGTTCGAGCCAGAAGGCGGCGAGCTGCTCGGTGGTGTCCAGGGCGGTCGCGGTCCGCTTGAGGTCGCGGATGCTCAGGCCGCCGGCGCGCAGGACGGGCGGGCCGCCGAGGTCCCACTCCTTGAGCAACTCCTCGACGGTGGCCAGCGCGGTGAACGCCTGGCCCGCGGCAGTGTTGTCCACAAGCTGTGGATCGCGGGCGGTGGCGGCCGGGGCGAGGGCGGGTGGCGTCGGCTCCGGCGCGCGGTGCGCGCGCCCGGCGCGCAGGTGCAGCGCGGCCTCCCGGGGCAGGACGACGTTGCGGGCGCCGGCCGGGAGCAGCAGGCCGCGGTCGAGCAGCCACGTCAGATGGGCGGCCGGCCGGTCGGTGACCGCCCCGTACGGCGGGCCCCACAGCAGCCTGTCCAGGACGGCGACGGCCTCGGCGGGCGCGGTGTCCAGCAGCGCGGCCATCCGGACCCTGTCGGAGAAGAGGGCGGCGAGGGCGGCGACCGCGGACACCGGGTCGTGGGTGGCGGGCAGGCCGGCCGCGGCCAGCAGCTCCTGGAGCCGGCCGGGCGACATCCCGGTGGTGGCCTCGGCGACGGTCGGGCCCAGGCCGGTCGGCGAGGGGCGGGCGGGGCTCGGGGCGAGCAGCTCGCGAACGGTGCGCACCAGCCGCAGCCGGTCGTCCGGGCCCCACACCAGCGCCTGGGCGCGCAGCTTCGCCACCGCTTTGGGCAGCGCGGCGGTGACCGCTGCGTTCCCGGCGTCCCCGGCCATCAGCGCCGCCAGCGTCGGGTACGGGCACGGGTCCGGCGCGACCGCCAGCGCCTCGGCGGTCTGTAGGGCGAAGGCGTCCAGCCGCTCCACGGCGCGGACCGCCGATGCCCGGGTCCCGGCCCGGGTGGCGAGCTGCGTCAGGTCGCCGGGCACCGGGTTGAGCAGGTCGGGCCGGGCCCGCAGCAGCCCGGCGAGCCCGTCGTCGGAACGCGTCCGGAGCTCCTCGGCGAGGGTGCGGGGGGTAGCGGTGGTCATTCGTCCAACGGTAGCCGGGCCGGGGTGGCGGCGGGAGCAGGCGACGGGCGCGGACCGGGATGGGGGAGTGGCGGCGGCTTGACGGGGGCAGGACGCACCGGGCGGGCGGGTGTGCCCGGGCCCGGGCGGTCCGCGGTGCCGGGGCGGGGCACGCGGTACCGTCAGGGCAGCAACCAGCGCACGCCGCAGGGGTTTTCGTGGGGATCGAGAGCGAGCAGCTCGTCTTTGACTATCTGAGCCGGGTGGGCGACCTGGCCCAGCAGCGGGGGCTGCCGTCGGGCGCCCGGATGCGGCTGGTGGCCTCGCTGCGGGCCGAGATCGACGCGCAGAAGGCCGACCCGAAGGCCGATTCGGTGCCCGGCGTGAAACGGATGCTGGCCCGGCTGGGGACGCCGGAGGCGGTGGTGCGGGCCGCGGCCGAGCGGGAGGGCGGGGCCGGCCCGGAGGGCGGTGGGGCGCCCCGGCCGGCCGCTCCGGCGCCCGCACCGGCCCCCGCCCCCGCGCCCACGGAGCCGGGCCGCCCCGCGCAAGGGGCCGGCGCCCGCGAGAAGTTGGGCGGGCTGCTCGGCAGGGTGCCCGCGCCGCGGGACGGGGACGGGGCGGAGCCGGGCGGCCGCCGGCCCGGTTTCCTCAAGAAGCGCCCCGACCCGCCGGCCGCCCCGGCCCCGTCGGTCGGCGCCCCGCCCCATCTGGCCGGCGCCGACGAACTGGGGGACGCCGAGGACCCGCCCGATTGGTGGCGGGTGGAGGCCGCGCCCTTCGGGACGGAGTCCCTGGCCTCCGGGGCGGCGGACGCGGTGCCCGGCTTCGTCGGCGGCATCGAGATCCCCGAGGTCTGGGAACACCCCGAGGACGAGGACAAGGACGAGGACGAGGGCGAGAAGGGGGCCGGAGCCAAGGGCAAGGACGGGGACGGGGACGGCAAGGACCGCAAGGGCGCGCCGTCCTTGGTGAAGGGTCTGGCCAAGGGGTTGGCGAAGGCCCCGGCGCAGGACCCGTCCAAGAGCCCGCCCCAGGACCTGACGAAGGACCCGGCCAAGACGCCGTCCAAAACCCCGGCGCAGGACCCGTCGAAGGCCCCGGAAGGCGACGGCGCCAAGGCACCCGGCCCGATCCTGCCGGCCCTGTTGCGGCGGACGCTCGGGCACCGGCGCGCCCCCGCCCCGGCCGGGCCCGTGCCCGCCGCGGAGCCCGCGCAGGACGCCGCGGCCAGGCCGGCGCGGATGCCGCTACGGGCCTGGCTCAGCCCGGTGTTGACGCTGGCGGTGCTGCTGCTGGTGGCCGGCGCGGTGGTCGGCTCCTTGCTGGCGCTGGCCGGTGGCTGGGGGCTCGCCTACGTCTCGCACCGGCTCAGCCGCCGGGAGGCCAAGTTCGCGGCGCTGGGCGTGCCCGGCCTCGTCGGCGGCAGCCTGATCGGCTGGATCTGGGGCCGGGCCACTGGCCGTTGGGGCACCCCGATCCCCCCGGGCCACCTGGGGCAGGAACTCCTCGCCGGCCTCCCGGTAGCGGTGCGCGTGGCGGCGATCGCCTCGGCGCTGTTCCTGCTGTGGCGGATGCGGCGGACGGCGCGACCCTGAACTGTAATGTAGGTGTACTCTATGTGCATGTCGACTACGTATCCCATCGCGGAAGCTCGGGGCAAGCTCGGTGACCTGGCGCGCAGAGCCGCCCAGCACGAACACATCACGCTGACCGACCGTGGAGTCCCCGCCGCCGTCCTCATCTCGCCTGCGGAGCTTGAGGACTTGGAGGACGCGCTCGCGCTGGCCAGGCTGGAGCGGGACCGCGCCTTGGGGCGCACCGAAGCCCCGATTCCGCACGACGAGGCCCGCCGGGCCCTTCTTGACGCCGCGGGGAAGAACGAGTGACCTGGACCATCCTCTGGGAAGCCGCAGCTCTCGATTCCGCGGCCGGGTACCTCAAGGACGACCCGCATGGCGTGGACGCCTTGCTCCATGCCACCGATCAGCTGACCGACAATCCCCGCCCGGAGGGCTCCCGTCCCTGGGGCACGGACCACCGACGACTCCGCCACGGGCCGTGGCGCGTCCTCTACCGGATCGACGTCGAGAAGAGCGCTCTCCACATCGAACACATCGGCCACGCCGGCTTCTGACGCCCCGGGCGGCGGTGCCAACCGCCGCCCGCGGCGCGTCACTTCTTGGCCAGCCGCTGCTGGATCTCGTCGAGGATCTTGTCGGCGGCGGTGTAGCCGATGCCCTGGATCCAGAGCTGGTCGTCGACGCGGAGCGACCTGCCGTCCTTGACCGCCCGCAGGTTCTTCCACAGGGGGCCGGTGGTGATCTGGGCCTCCTTGGACTTCTCGGGGCTGCCGTAGGTGGAGTAGAAGACGGCGTTGGCGTCGGCCTTGGTGATCTGCTCCGGGCTGACCTCGACCATCAGGCCGTTCTGGGCGCCGTCGACGACGGAGGTGGGGCCGGTGCCGATGTCGTCGAGGAGGGTGCCGATGTAGCTCCGGCAGCCGTAGATGCGGGTGTCGGCGCCGTCCACGAAGCGGACGACGTTGGCGCGCAGGGCGCGGGCCTTGGCCGGGCCGCCGAGGGACTGGGTGACGCGCTCGGCGTGCGCCTGGTAGGCGGCGACGGTGCGCTTGGCCTCGGGGATCTTGTTCAACGCGGCGGCGTGGACGGCGAAGTTCTGCTTCCACGGGTAGCCGGTGGTCTCGGTCATGACGGTCGGCGCGATCTTCTTGAGCTCGGCGTAGCGCTGGCCGTCGCGGACCTTGCTGGTGAGGATCAGATCGGGCTTGAGCGCGGCGACCGCCTCCAGGTTGGGGGCGCCGATCTTGCCGACGTCCTTGACGCCGGCCAGCTTGTCCTTGGGCAGGTAGTCCAGGAAGCCGGAGGCGACATCCGCGCGGGTGGCGCCGACGGGGGTGACGCCCAGGGTGAGCGCGGAGTCCAACTCGGCGGTGTCCAGCACGACCACGCGTCGGGGGGCCTTGGGGACGTTCACCTCGCCCATGGCGGTGCGGACCGGGTGGCTGCCGCCGCCCTTGGGCGCCGGCTCGGGCCAGGAGGTGGTGGGCTGTGCCGGGCAACTGGCCGCCTTGAAGCTGCCGTTGGGGCCGGCGGCGGAGGCGCCGGAGTCGGCGCCGTTGCCGCAGGCGGTGAGCAGCAGTGCGCCGGCGGCGACGGCGGCCGCGGTGCGCGCGGCGGTGCGGCGGGACCGGCCGGCGGCTGCGGTGGAGCGGGACCTTGCCGGGCGGGTGGGGTGGGTCATCGCCGGGTGGGTGGAGTGGGTCATCGCTGCCCTTTCGGCTCGACGGCGGGACGGTCGGCGGGGCGGGTACCCCGGGGGACGAGCGTCACTGCCGTGCTTTCCCTTCCCAGGGGCGGCCCGGAACCACCAGGGGCGAGCCGGTCACCGGGTCCGGCACGACGACGGACGCCAGGCCGAAGACCTCCTGGACCAGGTCGGCCGTGACGGTCTTCTCGGGAGGGCCCTGGGCGACGACCCGGCCCGCCTTCATGGCCACCAGGTGGTCGGCGTAGCGGGCGGCCTGGTTGAGGTCGTGCAGGACGGCGACGACGGTGCGGCCGCGCTCGTGGTTGAGCTGGCGCACCAGGTCCAGGACCTCCACCTGGTGGGCAATGTCCAGGTAGGTCGTCGGCTCGTCCAGGAGGAGCAGGTCGGTCTCCTGGGCCAGCGCCATGGCGATCCACACCCGTTGGCGCTGGCCGCCGGAGAGCTCGTCGACCGGGCGGTCGGCCAGCGCCGCCACGTCGGTGCGGGTCATCGCCTCGGCGACCGCCCGTTCGTCCTGCCCGGACCACTGCTGCCACCAGCGCTGGTGCGGCTGTCGGCCGCGGGCCACCAGGTCCGCGACGGTGATCGCCTCGGGTGCGACCGGCGTCTGCGGGAGCAGGCCGAGCGACTGGGCGATCTTCCGGGTGGGGATGCGGGCCAGGTCCGTGCCGTCCAGGAGGACCGCGCCGCTACGGGGCCGCAGCAGCCGCCCCAGGGCGCGCAACAGGGTCGATTTTCCGCAGGCGTTGGGGCCGACGACGACGGTGACCGCGCCGTCGGGCACGTCCAGGTCCAGGCCCTCGACGACGGTGCGTTCCTCGTAGGAGAGGGTCAGGTCGCGGGCCGTCAGACGGGTGGCGGCGGTCTCCCGGGTGGCGGTGCCCGCCTGCGGTGTGCCGGTACCGGTCACGCTTGTCCTCCTGTGGCCCGGCCACGGGCCCGATGGCCCCTGACGATCAGCCAGATCAGATACGGGGCGCCGACCGCGGCGGTCAGCACGCCCACCGGCAGCTCGGTCGGCGCGAGCAGCTTGCGGGCGAGCAGGTCGCCGAGGACGACGATGACGGCGCCCAGCAGCGCCGAGCAGAAGAGCGGGATCTGCGCGGTCCGGGTCAGCCGGCGGGCGATCTGCGGGGCGAGCAGCGCCACGAAGTCCACCGGCCCGGCCGCACCGGTCGCCATCGACGCCAGCACCACCCCGACCGCCACCAACCCGAGCCGGGTGCGGCCCAGATGGATGCCGAGCGCGGTCGCGGTGTCGTCGTCCAGGGAGACGGTCCGCTGGGCCCGCGCCGCCCACAGGACGGCCGGCAGCAGCACCAGCAGCGCCCACCCCAGGGGCGCCGCCTCCGCCCAGCCGCGCCCGTTGAGCGAACCGGTCATCCATACCTGGGCCTGCTGGGCCACCAGGTAGTCGCCCTTGGTCAGGAACAGTTGGGTGACCGAGCGCAGCGCCACCGCGAAGCCGATGCCGATCAGCACGAAGCGGGTGGCGTGCAGCCCGCCGCGCCAGGCGAAGAGGTAGACCAGCGCCGCGGCCAGCACCCCGCCGGCCACCGAGACGTACGGCAGCACCGCCGAGGACGTGACGCCGAAGGTCATCGCGCCGACCGTCACCGCGCCCGCGCCCTGGGTCACGCCGATGATGTCGGGGCTGGCCAGCGGATTGCGGGCGACGGTCTGGATCAGCCCGCCGGCCACCCCGAAGGCCGCGCCGACCAGCAGCCCGACCACCATCCGCGGCAGCCGCAGCGTCCCGACCACGAGCTGCTGCGCGGACTCCTCGCCCACCAGCACCTTGAGCACCTCGGAGGGCGCCACCCAGCTCTCGCCGGCGCACAGGTAGGCCACGCAGACCACGGCCAGGAGGACGGCCAGCGCGGCACCGACGACGGTGGCGCGGCGGTGCAGCAGGAAGGAGCCGCGGCCGGCCCGGACCAGCGCGTACCCGGCGGGGCGGGCCACCGGGCGGGCGGCGGGAGCGGCGGGGGAGCGGGTGGGGGCCGTCATGCCGCCACCGCCCGCCGCCGGACCAGGGTGACCAGGAACGGCACGCCGATCAGCGCGGTCATCACGCCGGCCGGGACCTCTGACGGCGGGAAGAGGACCCGCCCGACGGTGTCCGAGACCAGCACCACGACCGGCCCGAGCAGCGCCGCCATCGGCAGCGCCCAGCGGTGGTCGCCGCCCACCAACGCCCGGGCCAGGTGCGGCACTGCCAGCCCGACGAACGCGATCGGGCCGGCGGCCGCGACACCCGCGCCGGTCAGCACCGTCGCGCCCAGCCCGCCGACGATCTGCACCACGGCGACCTTCTGCCCCAGCCCCCGGGCAACGTCCTCGCCCAGCGCCAGGGCATCCAGTCCGCGCGCGACCGACAGCACCAGCACCGCGCCGACCAGCAGGAACGGCCAGATCTGGGCGGCCACCGCGGCGTCCCGGCCGGTCAGCGAGCCGACCTGCCAGAACCGGAACTCGTCCAGCGCCGCGGCCTTGGTGGTCAGGATCGCCATCGACACCGACACCAGCAGCGCATTGATCGCGGCGCCGGAGAGCGCCAGCTTGACGGGCGTGGCGCCGCCCCGGCCACGGGTGGCGATGCCGTAGACGACGACGGCGGCGACGCCCGCGCCGGCGAACGCGAACCACACATAGCCGGTCAGGGTGTGCACGCCGGCGAAGGCGATGGCGGCGACCACGGAGGCCGCCGCGCCCTGGCTGATGCCGAGGATGCCGGGGTCGGCGATCGGATTGCGGGTCAGGCCCTGCATGACCGTGCCGGCCATCGCCAGCGCGGCCCCGACCATCAGGCCGATCAGGGTGCGCGGCAGCCGCAGGAACCGCACGACCTGGGAGGCGTCGTCGCTGCCGCCGTGCACGAGGGCGTCGAAGACCGCGGACGGCGCGAACGCGCGGCTGCCGACGGCGAGCGAGAAGACCACGGCCAGCAGCAGCGCCAGCACCGCCCCCGCCGTCAGGACGAGCCGCCGGCTCCGCTTTCGGTGCGTCACGGGCATGGCATCACGGGCGTCGGGTCCATTCACGCGGTCTGGAGCTGTCGGTACGGACCCGCGGCCCTCGCACGGCGGCCACGGGTTAGGTAAGGCAAGGCTAACGGTACGTCCCGGTCGGTTCGGCGCGCAGGCACAATGGCAGGCATGGCTGCGCACCCCCTGACCGTCGGGTTCGACCTCGACATGACGCTGATCGACTCCCGCCCCGGAATCAAGGCCGCCTACGAGGCGCTCGCCGCCCGCACCGGGACGCACATCGACGCCGAGGCCGCGATCACCCGGCTCGGGCCACCGCTGGAGCAGGAGATCCGCCGGTGGTTCCCCGAGGAGCGGGTGGCGGAGGTCAGCGACCTCTACCGGGAGCTGTACCCGACGCATGCGATAGCCGGCTCGCTCGCCATGCCGGGCGCCCGGGAGGCGGTCGACGCGGTGCACGCGGCCGGCGGTCGGGCCATCGTCGTCACCGCCAAGTACGAGCCCAACGCCAAGCTGCACCTGACCCACTTGGGCATCGCCGCGGACGCGGTCATCGGCTCACTCTGGGCGGAGGCCAAGGCCGAGGCGCTGCGCGAGCACGGCGCGCAGATCTACGTCGGCGACCACACCGGCGACGTGCGCGGGGCGCAGGCCGCGGGCGCGCTGTCCGTCGCGGTCGCCACCGGCCCGTGCGACGCCGCCGAACTGCGCGCGGCCGGCGCCCGGGTGCTGCTCGACGACCTGACGGACTTCCCGTCGTGGCTGGATCGTTACGTGGCCGATCCCGCTCGTTACGTGGCGGACGGCGCCGACGGGGACGGGTCGACCGCCGCCTGCGCCTGACGGCGCTGGGCGCTCACGGAACGCACCACTCCGGCACCCGCGATCAGGAAACCGGCGCCCATCAGCATGGACACCCAGTAGAACTCCCACGGCAGCGGGTGGGTGCCGAGGAACAGCGGCAGCACTGTGGCGAGAGTGGCCAGCGCGCCAACTAGGAATACGATCGCGCCGATTCGGACCAGCAGATCCCCGGCCTGGGGAGTTTCGTCAGACACCTGACCAGGGTAAGTCCGGCGCAGAGCCGCCGAGGATCCCCCTGGCGACGTCTTGTCACCGGGCCCCGGACCATTAGCCTTGGAGTAGGCGGGCTTGGTGGCCCGCTGCACTGTTATCTAGACCATTTTCCCCGCCGGCGGCGCACCGCAGCGCCGCCGGCGGAAACCAGCCCAGCATTTTCCCGACGAGTACAAGGACGAGGACAGACGTGCCTACCGGCAAGGTCAAGTGGTTCAACAGCGAGAAGGGCTTCGGCTTTCTCTCCCGCGACGACGGCGGTGACGTCTTCGTACACTCGTCGGTGCTGCCCGACGGCGTGGACGCGCTCAAGCCGGGCCAGCGCGTGGAGTTCGGCGTCGTCGCAGGCCAGCGTGGTGACCAGGCACTGAGCGTCATCCTCCTCGATCCGGCCCCCTCGGTCGCCGCGGCCCAGCGCCGCAAGCCCGACGAGCTCGCCTCGATCGTCCAGGACCTCACCACGCTCTTGGAGAGCGTCACCCAGCAACTGGAGCGCGGGCGCTACCCCGACAAGGCGCACGGCGGCAAGATCGCCGGCATGCTGCGGGCGGTCGCCGACCAACTCGACGTCTAGGACCGTCAGACGAACTTCAGCGCATCGCGGCCGAGGGGCGGTACCAGCCCCTCGGCCGCGGCGCGCGTGAGCAGCCCGCGCACCGCGGCGTAGCCGTCCTCGCCGAGATCGGCGGTGAACTCGTTGACGTACAGCCCGATGTGCTGGTCGGTGACCTTCGGGTCCATCTCCTGGGCGTGCTCCAGGACGTAGGGCCGGGACGCCTCCGGGTCGTCCCAGGCCATCCGGACGGACGTGCGGATCGCGTCGGCCAGCCCGCGCAACACCCCTTCGCCCAGCGACCGCTTGGCGATGATCGCGCCCAGCGGGATCGGCAGCCCGGTGGTCCGCTCCCAGTGCTCGCCCATGTCCGCCAGGCAGTGCAGCCCGTAGTCCTGGTACGTGAAGCGGGCCTCGTGGATGACCAGACCGGCGTCGACCTTGCCGTCCCGCACGGCCGGCATGATCTCGTGGAACGGCAGCACCACGATCTCGCCGACCCCGCCCGGCACTTGGTCCGCCACCCACAGCCGGAACAGCAGGTACGCGGTGGACCGCTCGCTGGGCACCGCGACCGTCTTGCCCACCAGGTCCGCCGCGCCGCCCGGCTGACGGGTCAGCACCAGCGGGCCGCAGCCGCGCCCCAGCGCCCCGCCGCAGGGCAGCAGCGCGTACTCCTCCAACACCCACGGCAGCACCGCGTACGACACCTTCAGCACGTCCAACTCGCCGCGCTCGGCCAGGCCGTTGGTGACGTCGATGTCGGCGAAGGTGACCGCCAGCTCCGGCGCGTCCGGGACCCGGCCGTGCGCCAGGGCGTCGAAGACGAAGGTGTCGTTCGGGCACGGCGAGTAGGCGATGGACAGCGGGCCGGTCATGGGGTCCTCCGGGGGGTGTGGGGCGGCGGTGCCGCATCCGGGGCCGCCGCGCGGACGCCGGTCACGGCTCCGGGGAAGGTGCGGAAGGCGTCGGTGAGCGCGGCGAGGGCGGGGCCGATCCGCCAGGCGGCGCGGTCCCGGGGGCCGACCGCGTTGGAGATCGCACGGACCTCCAGCACCGGCAGGCCGTGCGCGGCGGCTGCCTCGGCGACGCCGAAGCCCTCCATCGCCTCGGCCAGTACGCCGGGGTGACGGGTCGCCAGCTCGTCGGCGCGGGCGGCGCTGCCGGTGACCGTGGACACCGTGACGACCGGGCCGACCGCCCCGCCGGACGCCGCGGCGACGGCCGCGACCAGCGCCGGGTCGGGGCGGTGCGCCACCGTCCCGAAGCCGAGCTCGGTGACCGGCACGAAGCCCTCGGGCGTCTCGGCGCCCAGGTCGGCGGCGACGATCGCGTCCGCCACGACCAGCGAACCCAGCGGCGCGGCGGGCGCGAAGCCACCGCCGATACCGGCCGAGACCACCAGCTCGTACGGGGCGCCGGCCAGCGCGGCGGCGGTCAGCGCGGTGGCGGTGCCGGCGGCCGCGGCGGCCGGGCCGACGCCGGCGGCCAGCACGTCCGGGGCCGGGGCGCCGGCGGGCGCGCGGTGCAGCGCACCGCCGCCCGGCAACGCCTCGACGCGAGGGCCGTCCGCGGCGTCGTCGACGGCCAGCGCGGCGCACACCGCGTCGCGCTCCGCGGCCACCGCGGTGACGACCAGCGTCCGCACCAGACGCCCCCTGGCGCTCAGTGCGCTCAGTCCTTCTGCTTCAGGTTGAAGTGCCACATGGCCACCGGGCCCTGGCCGGTGCTCTTGCCGGCCTCGGCGACCAGCAGGGTCACCTCGTCCAGCGAACCGGTCTGGCCGGTCGCCGGGTTGGTCTGCTTGAAGAGGTCGTCCGCGTTGAAGGTGCGGTACGTCTCGGTGCTCGGCGCGCGCATCAGCGGCTGCCCGCCGATGACGAACCAGCCGGCCTTGGCCACCTTCGGGTCGACGCCCACGCGGACCTTCTCACCCGGGCGCACCGTGATGGTGTCGCCGCCCTTCTTGGTGATGCAGGTCTTGAGGGCCGCCTGGTCGAGGGACTTGCCGTCGCCGTCGCAGCCGGGGGTCACCTCCGCCGTCACCGTCTTCGTGCCGACGGTCACGGTCGCCAGCGCGGTCGGCTGCTGGCAGGCGGAGAGGGTGAGCAGGCCCAGGGACACGGCACCGAGGGCAGCGGCGGCGCGGCGGCCCTTGCCCCGGGAGATCAACGCAGCGGTCATACGGGCAGGCTATCGGGCGTCCCGGCGCTCGCCACGCGCGGGTGCGGCGCGCCGCACCCGCGCCCGCCGCCCGAGGGCGTCACCGGCGCCGTCACGCCACCCGGGGCGCCGGCCGGCCGCCCCGCCCGCCCGCGTCGAGCAGCCCCCGCACGGCCAGCACCGCACCCACCGCCACCAGCACCGCGGCCGTCGCCAACCCCAACACGCCCAGCAGCGGCAACGCGATGCCGAGCGCCCCGCCCACCACCCACGACATCTGGAGCACCGTCTCGGACCGGGCGAACGCCGACGTCCGCACCGCCTCCGGCACATCGCGCTGGATCATCGCGTCCAGCGACAGCTTCCCCAGCGCCTGGCACAGCCCCGCGGTGGCCGCGGCCGCCGGCACCACCAGGATCGCCAGCACCTCGTAGAAGAGCGCCGCCACCGCCGTGACGCCCAGCGCCAGCCCCAGCACCGCCGCGACGATCAGCTCCGGGGCGCGCGCCTTCAACCAGGCGCCGACCGCCGTGCCCAGCGCGTTGCCGGCGCCGGCCGCCACCGCGACCAGCCCCAGCGACACCGCAGGACCCAGCCCGCCCAACGGGTGCTCGCGCAGCAGGAACGCCAGGAAGAAGGTGAGGAAGCCGGAGAGCGCGCGCAGCGACGCGTTCGCCTGGAGGCCGTGCAGCACCGACGGGCCGACCGTCCGCAGACCCGGCCGGTTCCGCCGGCCGCCCGGGCCGGCCGACCCCGCGCCGTTGCGGGACGCCAACCGGGCCCGGGCCTCGCCCCGGCCCGAATCGACCTTGTGCGGCAACGAGAACGACAGGAACGTCCCGGCCACGAACACCGCACACGCCGCGTACAACGGCCAGGCCGGGCCGATCAGATGCAGCCCGGCGCCCAGCGGTGCCGCCGCCGCGGTCGCCAGCAGCCCCGCCAGCGTCACCCGGGAGTTGGCCCGCACCAGCGAGATCTGCCGGGGCAGCAGCCGCGGCACCACCGCGCTGCGCACCACCCCGTACCCCTTCGACGCCACCAGCACCCCCAGCGCCTCCGGATACAGCGCCAGTGCGCCGCCGGCCACCGCCGCCGACAGCATCAGCGCCAGCACCGCGCGGGCCAGCATCGCGCCCGCCATCGCCGCCCGGCGGCCGTGCGGCAGCCGGTCCAGCAGCGGCCCCACCACCGGCGCCAGCAGCGCGAACGGGGCCATGGTGACCGCCAGATACAGCGCCACCCGCCCCCGCGCCTGGTGCGTCGGCACCGAGAAGAAGACCGTCGAGGCCAGCGCGATCGTGATCAACACGTCACCCGCGGAGTTCACCGCGTGCAGCTCGATCAGCTTGGCCAGCCCGGACTCCCCCGCGCCCTGTGCGTGGGTGGCGCGCCGGACCCCACGGGCCGCGCCGGTCAGCGGCCGGTGCAGCGCGCGCCCGGCCGCCCGGCCCGCCCAGCGGGCCCGCGACCCCCTCGACGCCCTCGCGGCAGCCACCCGGCCATAGTGCCCCAACTCGCCCCGGAGAGGGCGTTTTCTCCCTCGGGCTGGGCGGGGCGCCCACGGGCCCGGACCGGGCGCCGCCCCACCTGCCGGGTCACCCTCGAAGAGATTTGCCGCTCCCGCCGAGGGGTCGTGCAGCGCTGAAGGGGTAGCGTGTCCAGAGCGCCACCGGCGGTCCGTTCCGGCCGCGTACCTCATTTCCCTGCGATCGCGCAGAATAGGACGTAAGAGGTGCGCTTGACCGAACGATCCGGCCGGGCGCGGACGTCGACGCGGTCCCCAGGTCCGCTCCGCCCGCCCCGGTACCCACCGGTCGTCCGGACAGGACCAGGACAGCTCCGGCTGGCGCGCTCGTGAGACGGCGTGGAAGAGAGAATCGATTCTTGTGAGTGCAGCGATGCGAAGCCGTACCCCTGACCGCCTGTGCGCCGAGGCGGTTGACCTCGCCCGCACCGCGGCCGAAGAGGTCGGGACGCCGGGCATGGTCGGCGACCACATCACGGCCGTTGCCGAGGGGGACCGCGTCGTCACCCACCTCTTCGACTGCAAGGAGCCCGGCTACCGCGGCTGGCGCTACGCCGTCACCGTTGCCCGGGCCTCCCGCGCCAAGGTCGTCACGCTGGACGAGTCCGTCCTGCTGCCCGGCCCGGACGCCATGCTGGCCCCCGAGTGGGTGCCCTGGAGCGAGCGGCTGCGCCCCGGCGACATGGGCCCCGGCGACCTGCTGCCCACCGAGGCCGACGACCTCCGCCTGGAGCCCGGCTTCAGCGGTGAGGACACCCCGCCGCCGAACTCCCCGGTCGCCGAGGGGATGGCCGCCGACGTCGCCGACACCGAGGAGGCCGACGTCGTCGCCAGCTCGCCCGCGGCCTTGCCGGTCACGGCCCGCGGCAGCATCGCCGCGGTCGCCGAGGAACTGGGCATGGGCCGCGCCCGGGTCCTGTCCCGCTACGGACTGCACGCCGCCGCGGACCGCTGGGAGGAGTCCTTCGGCCCCAAGACCCAGATGGCCCAGTCGGCCCCCGCCACCTGCATGACCTGCGGCTTCCTGACGCCGATGGCCGGCTCGCTGCGGTCCGCGTTCGGCGTCTGCGCCAACGAGTTCTCTCCCGCGGACGGCCGCGTCGTCTCGCTGTCGTACGGGTGCGGGGCGCATTCGGAGGCGGCGGTCATGCCGAAGCCTCCGCGGCCGGCGTCGCCGGTGCTCGACGAGACGGTCGTCGAGCCGGTCTCGATTCGGCCCGCGGCCGATGGGGGGTCCGTCGAGGACGGTGGGCCGACGGAGGAGCTCGGTCACAGCTAGGGGTTGTTGTTTGGACGGGGGGCCGCTCTCTGTCCGTTGTGGTGCCGGGGGTCTGCGGGGCGGGCCTCCGGCACCTGTGTGTGGACTGCTTCGCTTTACGTCCACACACAGGCGCCTCCGGCCCACCCCACCCCCTCCCGCGATGCTTGGCGGCCCCCGCCCGGTGGAGGGGGAAGGAACGACAGGCCCGTCGTGGTAACCCCGAGACCAGAAGCGTGGGTTGGGCTGCGCACCCAGGGCCCAACCATTCATCCCCTTGGGGTGGGGCCGGGGTTCGGCGGGAGGGTGTGGGGCCGGAGGGGTGGTGTCCTGGACGTAAAGCGAAGCAGTCCAGGACACCACCCCGGAGGCCCCGCACCCGGCACCCACCACCCACGAGCGGCCCCACCCCACAAACAACCCTCACCAACGGCGAGCAACCCCCACGGCGAGACTCACGCGCGGCACAGGACGGCCACCTCCCCCGCCACCCCGACCACCACATACGCGGCCCCCGGATGCCGAGCCTCCGCATCGGCCACCGCCCGCTCGGCCTCGCGGCCGTCGCCGTGGCCGTCATCGTCACGGCACTGGACGGCGACGTAACGGGGCGTCAACCCCCCGGTGTTGCCGACCCAGTAGACCTGGGCGCGCCCGATGAGCCGGCTCATCGGGCGAACGTCGGACTCGACCGTCGCCCCGTCGGGAATCCGGTCGAGCAGCCGCTCGGCCGCGACCGCCGGCGGTGGCGTGCGGTACGTCGCGGCCTCGCTCAGCCGCGCCAACGGCAGCGTCGTGGTGAGCGCGAGGGCCGTGGCGAGGACGGCGGCGGGCAGGTGGTGGGCGTAGGAGCGTAGCCAGGGGCGCGCGGAGGCGCGGGCGTGCGGGAGGGCGTCGACCAGGGCGAGGAAGACGACGGGCATCAGGACGGCGCTGTAGTGCCAGTCGGTGCCCCAGTAGTGCGGTTCGTGGGAGAGGAAGCGCCAGCCGAGGGTGGGCGCGGCGACGAGGAGGAGGGGGGAGCGCAGGGCGAGCAGGCCGGTGGTGGGGAGCAGTACCCACAGCAGGGTGCGGAGCGCGACGTCGAGGGGGACGCCGGCCCCGCCGTGGCTGCCGAGCTTGGCCCAGTAGTCGTACGAGCCCGAGCCGTTGAAGGCGGGTATGAGCAGGGTGAGGGTGACGGCGGTGGCCGTCAGGCCGAACGCGACGAGGGCGAGCGGGAGGGGCGCGGGGCGGCGGGCGCGGAGCAGGGCGAGCGCCCCGATGGCGGCGGCGGTGACCCCGAGGTCCTCCTTGACCAGGACGAGGGGGACGGCCCAGTACGCGGCGGTGTTCCAGCGGCCGCGCAGCGCCGCGTCGAGGGCGAAGGCGATCAGCGGTACCGCGAAGGCTATTTCGTGGAAGTCGAAGTCAACTGCCTTCTGGGTGCCCCAGGACAGGCCGTAGGCGAGGCCGAGGGCGAGCCCGCGCCGGCGGCCCAGGTGGCGGGCCGCGGCGCGGGTGACGGGTATCGCGGAGAGCGCGAACAGCGCGGCCTGCGCGGTGAGCAGGGTCAGGGGGGAGGGGAGGAGGCGGTAGAAGGGGGCGAGCAGGACCAGGATGGGGCTGAAGTGGTCGCCGAGGATGTTGGTGCCGGGGCCCTTGAGGTCGACGATCGGGGCCCGGAGGTGGGCGTAGCCGCGGACGGCCTGTTCGAAGATGCCCAGGTCCCAGGAGATGGTGGAGAAGGTGCGGTAGCGCCAGAAGGACAGTGCGGCGTAGGCGAGGAAGAAGAGGCCGGCGATCCAGTACGGGTCCAGGCGCGGGGCGCGGAGCGCGGCGAGCCGGGGTGGGGGGCGGAGGGCGGTCGGCCGGTGCGGTGCGGCGGGGTGCGGGGTGGGCCCGGAGCGGCCGACCGCCGCCGTCGCTGCGGCCGTGTCCATGAGCGGCGTCCTCACTCTCGATTTTCCGAAAAGATATACGACCGGGCTTCGGGTCGGTCCGGCGTCCGTCGGCCGGCCCTCCCCTTGTTCACCTGTCCCGCAACCCTGTTGCCACGCTCATGGATTGGATGTCCGACGTGAAGTCGATCACCCGCCGTTCCGCCGCCCCCTCCCGTACGCCCCGCGCCCTCGCCGTTGCCGCCCTGGCCGCGTTGTTGACGGTGACCGGCTGCTCCGGGCACGGTGGCGGCTCCTCAGATGCCGGGCGCGGGCCGTCGGTTCCGGGGGACGACGGCGGGAAGCAGGGGGAGCCGGGCAGTGCGCTGCGCGCCCTGGACTCACTGGCCGTCAAGCGGGCGGGGACGACGTCCGGTTACGCCCGGAACCGTTTCGGGACGGCCTGGGCGGATACCGACGGCAACGGCTGCGGCACCCGCGACGACATACTCAAGCGGGACCTGCGGGGCACCAAGTTCCGGGACGCGAAGCAGTGCGTGGTGGTGGCCGGTTCGCTGCCCAAGGACCCGTACACCGGGAAGGCGTTGCAGTACCAGCGGGGGCGCAGCACGATCGACATCGACCACGTGGTGGCGTTGTCGGACGCCTGGCGGACGGGCGCGCGGGGGTGGGACGGCCGTAAGCGGGTGGCGCTGGCCAACGACCCGTTGAACCTGATCGCGGTGGAGGCGTCGGCCAACCGCCGCAAGAGCGACGGGGACGCGGCGGACTGGCTGCCGCCGTACGCCGGTTACCGCTGCACCTATGTCGCGCGGCAGGTGGCGGTGAAGAAGAAGTACCAGCTCTGGGTGACGCGCGAGGAGAAGGCCGCGATGGCGAAGGTCCTCAACTCCTGCCCGCACCAGGCGGTTCCGGGCGGCGGGAACCCGACGCAGGCGCCGGAGCGCTTCACGGCGAAGTAGCGCCGTGCGGGGGTGAGACGACCCCGGGCCCGGACCGCGGTGGCGCGGATCGATCCGGGCCCGAGGGCCGTCGGGGGCGTTCCTTCCGGGCGGTGCGGGTGAGGTGGCGCCGGCAGGTGCCGGGTGAGGTGGCGCCGGCAGGCGCGGGGCCGAGCCGGTGCCCGGCCGAAGGAACCGTCCCCGCCGCGGCTCGTTGGCCGAAGCAGTGGCCTGCGCCACGTCGAATCCCTAGCATCGATCACTCAAGGTCGTTACCAGGTCGGTCGTTGTCAGTTCCGTCGTTGTCAGTTCCGTTGCACGATCTGCATCCGCCGGGAGGCCATGTGTTCCGCCGTAGGACAGCGCTCTCCGTTTCCGCCGCCGCCGCTCTGCTGGCCGCGACCCCGTTGCTCACCGCCTGTGGTTCCGAGGCCCACCCCGGCGCCGCCGCCATCGTGGACGGCAAGCGGATCACCGTCGCCCAGCTCCAGACCCGGGTGAAGGAGGTCCGCGCCGCCCAGGCCGCGTCCCCCGAGGGCAACCAACTGATCGCCAACACCGGCCGGCTCGGCCTCTCCACCCTCAACGGCATGATCTTCGACGAGGTGCTGGCCCGCAGCGCCGCCGACGCCGGGGTCACGGTCACCCGCGCCGACGTCCAAAAGGGCCGCGCGGCGGCCGAGGAACAGGCCGGCGGCCCGGCCCGGTTGAAGCAGATGTGGCTCCAACAGGGCATCGCCCCCGACCGCGTCGACGCGGTGATCCGCAACCAGCTCCTCCTCGACGGCCTCGCCAAGCACCTGCACGCGGACCGCGCCACGCCCACCGGCCAACGCACCCTCGTCCAGGCCCTGGCGAAGACCTCCCGCTCCCTGGGCGTCGACGTCAACCCCCGCTACGGCAAGTGGGACGACCAGCAGGTGATCCTCGGCCAGACCAAGGATCCGTGGATCATCCCGTCGACGGCGCGGCAGCAGCAGGCGTAGGGGCGTAAGGGGGCGGCGGCCGTTTCCCTTCCGGGGCGCGGGGCGGCCGCCGCCCGGGCGCTCGGCTCACTGTCAGTGCCGTGCGTTACGTTCGTTGATGTGAACGCTGACGCCGCAGACGCCACCCCCGCAGCCGCGCCCGCCCCCGAGGCCCCCGGCACCGGCCGCCTGGTCCTGCTCACGACCAGCCACCGGGTCGCCCCCGGCCTGCTCTCCTGGCCCGCCTGGCAGGCCCTGCGCACCGCCGACCGCGTCCTGTGCGCCGACCCCGACCACCCCCAACTGCCCTACCTCCACGAGGCCGGCATCGTGGTGGAGACCGCCGCCCCCACCGCCCGCGAGCTGGTGGACTACTGTGTCCCGGCCGCCCGCACCGCCGTCGTCCTCACCTCCGCCGACGGCGAGAGCGCCCTCACCGACGGCCTGGCCCGCCTGGCCGGCTCCGGCCGCGAGACCATGCCCGACCTGGAGCTGCTGCCCGGCTCCTACGACCTCCCCGGCGCCCGCCTGCTCGACCTCGTCCAGGTCATGGACCAGATCCGCACCGCGTGCCCCTGGAGCAGCATCCGCACCCACCGCGACCTCGCCAAGTACGGCATTGAGGAGGCGTACGAGCTGGTCGAGGCCATCGAGGAGGGGGACCGCGAGGCGCTGCGCGAGGAGCTCGGCGATGTCCTCCTCCAGGTCGTCTTCCACTCCCGCATCGCCCAGGACGACCCCGACGCCCCGTTCTCGATCGACGACGTGGCCGGCACGATCGTCGAGAAGCTGCTCCACCGCCACCCGCACGTCTTCGGCGCCGAGACCGCCGAGACCCCCGAGGACGTCAAGGCCCACTGGCTCCGCACCAAGGCCGAGGAGAAGCAGCGCGCGTCCGTCACCGAGGGCGTTCCCCTCGCCCAGCCCGGCCTCGCCCTCACCGCCAAGCTCGCCTCCCGCGCCCGCACGGCGGGCCTGGAGGTACCGCTGCCATCGGGGCCCGGCATCGGCTACGAACTCCTCTCGCTCGCCGTCCGCGCCGAATCCGAGGGCATCGACCCAGAGGCAGCACTTCGGGCGGCGGCTCGGGCTTATCGGGACGCGGTGCTGGCGGCGGAGGGGGGCGAGGAGTAGGGGCTTAGTACCGTTGGGGGGACGGGAGTTGAGGGGGAGGGGTGCGGGTGGACGAGGAGTTGGTGGTCAGGGCGGCGACGGCGATCGTGCACGCAGCGAGCACCGAGACATGGGATGACATTCGCTGGCGTCTCGTGAAGATGTTCCGCCGCGTTCAGGATGACGACCACACGTTGCTTCCCGAGATGCCGCACGGGTCGTATGCCGGCGACACGGAGTCCGTGCCCACGTGGCAGATCCTCCTGCGCGAGTTGATGGAGAACGACTCGGGCGCTGCCGCTGAAATCCGTTCCCTCGTAGACGAGTTGCCCGCGCCCGCGCCCGCCGAGCCTCAGGGCCCCGCCCGGGCACCCGCCGCCGTCCGTAACCTCGTCTCCGGCGGCACCGTCCACGGCCCCATCGTCCAGGCGGGCGCCATCAGCGCGCTCACCTTCCACACGACCGCCTACCCCGGCGCCCTCCCCGATCCGGAGAGCTGGCCCACGGCCGGGGACGTCGACCCGATCGCCCTCGGCGTGCGGCCCGCCCACCGCGTCCCCGACCACCCGCCCCTCCCTCCCTACGTCCCCCGCGACCACGATCACGAGCTCGACGAGGCGCTGGGCGCGGCCCGCGCGGAGGGCGGGCTGGTGCTGCTGCTCGGCGAACCGTTCACGGGGAAGTCGCGTACGGCGCTGGCGGCCCTGGCCCGCGGGCCGGCCGGCCGCCGAGTGTTCGCGCCCGCCCGCGGCACGGACCTGCGCGGCCTGCCCGTGCTGCTCCAGGGGCGTTCGGACCGCTACGTCGTCTGGCTCGACGACCTCGACGGGCACCTCGGTGACAGCGGTGGACTGGAGCCGCGCCTGCTCGCGCAGTTGGCCGCCCTGCGGGTCGTCGTGCTGGCCACGATGCGGGAGGACGCCTACGACGACTGTCGGAACGCGCCCCGCGGACGGGTCCTCGACCTCGCGCACACCGTCGAGCTGGGGCGCGAGTGGAGCCTGGCAGAGCGGTATCGGCTCGCCGCGGAGGCCGCAGGCACGGGGGACCCGCGCCTGTTGGACGCGGCCGCTGCGAGCGGCCCCGAAGGCGCCCCCGCCTACCTCTCCCTCTCCCCCCTTCTCTGGGAGGAGTGGTGGCGCGCCCGCCGCGCCGACCGGCACCCGCGCGGTCACGCCCTGGTCCGCGCGGCCCTCGACCTCGCCCGCTGCGGCCTGACCGGGCCGCTCACCATGGACCTGCTCCTCAAGGTCCACGAGGGGTACGACGACGTGCCCGGTATGGAGCGGGAGTCGGTGGCGGACGCCCAAGCCTGGGCGATCGAGCGCCGCCACGGTCTGCTGCGGCTCCTCGACCGGGCGTCGGGCGACACCTGGCGGGCCGCGCCGTTCCTCATCGCGGCGGCGGCCCGGCGTCAACTCCCGCCCGTATCGGGCCCGGTGTGGGGCTGCGCCCTGGAGGCGGCCCGCACGGACGCGGCGCACGATTACGCCGAGATCATGGCGAAGGCCCGGGCCGCCTTCGAGCGCGCCGCCGAGGAGGGGGACAACCGAGCCCTGCACAACCTCGGCGTCCTCGCCGAGGCGCGCGGGGAGCCGGTGGAGGCCGAGCGCTGGTTCCGCCGGGCCGCGGACGCCGGGGAGGCGCGGTCCGCCGCCCGCCTCGGCCGGCTGCTCGCCGAGCGGGGCGAAGACCGGGCGGCCGAGCCCTTCCTGGAGACCGCAGCCGAAGCGGGGGACGCGGACGCGGCGACGCTGCTGGGAAAGCTGCTGCGCGAGCGCGCACAGCACTGGCTGGGCGCCGCCGCGGAAGCCGGCAACGCCGAGGCCGCCCACCTCCACGGCGACCTGCTGCTCGGCAGCGGCGACGACAAGGGCGCCTTCCGCAGCTACCTCACCGCCCTCAAGGCCAACTACGAGCCCGTAGCGGCGAGTTACGCGGCGCTGCTGATCCGCTGGAGCGAGCGCACCGAGGCCGTGCTCTGGCTCCGGCGCGCGGTGGACCGGGGCGACGAGCGCGCGGCCCAGGCGCTGGAGTACCTCGCCGACCCCCTCTCGGGCATCGACACCGAACAGGAGCTCAGGGAGGGCGTCGAGGACGGCGAGAAGCTGGTCGCCGCCAACCTCGGTCGCCTCCTGGAGTCCCGCAACCGCCTCGACGAGGCCCGCACCTGGTATCTCGCCGGCTACGAACAGGGCGACGCCTACGCCGCGTTCCGCCTCGCCGAACTCCACAAGAAGGCGGGCGAGGACGCCGAGGCCACCGCCTGGTACCGCAAGGCGGCGGCCATGGGGCATCCCGGGGCCAGGCGGGCCCTGGGGGAGTCTTGAGTGAGCTGAGCCCGCTGGCTCAGGTGGGACGCGTTGCGTCCCTCTCAGGGGCTTCCCGGTCGGGACAGTCGTACGGAGGCTCGGGCAGGCGGGCGCCCCGGCTCACCGCCACCCGGCGGACGTTGGCGAGCGAGGTGGTCAAGTCGGCCGCGAGCAGGTGGATTTCGCCGGGCGTCCAGGTCCGTTCCCGAAGGACGTGGCCGGCCTCCTCGATGAGCTCGGCCGCCGAGTCGAGCTGCTCGGCCTCGACCCGGTCGGCCATACGGGAGACGTATCCGGTCCCGTCGCCGGAGAGGAGGTAGCAGGGCTTTCCTTCCGGGCTGGACCACGGCAGAAGCCGTCCGCCGTCCATGAGCCCTCCGTTAGGCTCGGTCATGTCGTCAACCTCCGTGGGGTTGGTGGCCACGCCCTCGGGCCGGTGCACTCCGGTCGCGAGGGTCTGCGCTTCTTCACGCTGTGTGGCCGTTCCCTCACAGATTCGGCCTCTTCTGGCTACGCTGCCAGTAGGTCGAGCCCGACAACGCAGTTGTCAAGGAGGGGAGTTCAGCCCATGGAGCGGAAACACCGGCCACGTACCCCCAGGGAGAAGTACGGGGAGGAGTTGAGGATTCGGCGCGTAGCGGCCGGTCTGACGCAGGAGGAGTTGAGCGAGATCGTGGTGTGCTCGCCGACGTTGATCAGCCACTTCGAGGCGGGCCGGCGGCTTCCGAAACCGGACGACGCGCGGCGGATCGACCAGGCGTTGAAGACGGACGGCTTCTTCTTGCGGTGGTTGGAGGACTTGGAGTCGAAGTACGTCGACCACTTCGCGGCCGTGGCGGAGTTGGAGCAACAGGCCACGTTGATCCAGTACTTCGCGCTGACGCTGATCCCCGGCGTATTGCAGACCGACGAGTATGCAAGTGCCCTGTTCCGCTCCTACTGGCCGAACTACACGGCCGAGGAGCTTGACGAGTTCATCGTCACCCGAACGAAACGCCGCCGCATCCTCGACGGGCCGATGCGGCCCGTCGCCTGGACGCTGCTCGACGAGGCCGTCCTCCGGCGCTGCGTCGGCGGGCCGCAGGCCATGGCTGAGCAGTTGCGCAGGGTCGCGGACCTGGCCGAATCGGGGCGGCTGCGGCTGCACGTGCTTCCCTTCGATGTGGGGGCGCATGCGCTCCAGCAGAGTCTGCTCACGCTCATGAGCTTCGAGGACTCGGCCCCGGTGGCCTATGTCGAGGGCTTCGTGACGGGGAACTTGATGGATGATCCGGCATTGGTGAGTGCCAGTCAGACGGCCTACGCTCTGGCCCTGGGTGACGCGTTGTCGCAGCAGGAGTCCATTGCCCTCGTCAGGGCGGCAGCAGAGGAACACACGCATGGTCGGCAGTAAGGGATTTGTCTCCAACTCGTCCGCCCTCGCCGGGTGGTACAAGTCGAGCCACAGCGGAGGCGATCAAGGCGAATGCCTGGAGGTCGCCCGCGGCCACGCCAACATCCCCGTGCGTGACAGCAAGCGTCCCTCCGGTCCCGCGTTGATATTCCCCGTCGCGAGCTGGTCGGCGTTCGTGTCCGCCGTCAGGGGCGGGGAGTTCGGGGAGCCGGCCGCCTGAGGCGGTCCACCGCACACACCGCCACCGCGGCCGCCGCCAGCGCCGCGCCCAGGGTGCACACCCCGCCCCAGCCGGCGGCGACCCAGACCACCGACGTGAGGGCGGAGCCGGCCGCGCCGCCGGCGAAGTAGCTGGTCATGTAGGCGGAGTTGAGGCGGTTGCGGGCCTCGGGGCGGACGGCGTAGACGAGGTTCTGGTTGCTGACGTGGACGGCCTGGGCGGCGAGGTCCAGGACGATCACGCCGATCAGCAGGGCCGCCAGCGACCAGGTGCCGCCCGTGCCGCCGGCCGCCAACAGGCCCCAGGAGAGCAGGAGGAGGACCGTGCCGGCCCCCGTGACGCGGTGGGCCAGGCCGCGGTCCGCCAGCCGGCCGGCCATCGAGGCGGCGAGGGAGCCGGCCGCGCCGACCAGCCCCAGCAGCCCGATCGTCGACTCCCCCCAGCCGTACGCGGGGCCGGAGAGCAGGAAGGCCACCGCGGTCCACAGGACGCTGAAGCCGGCGAAGGTGAGGGCGCCGAGCGCGGCGCGCCAGCGCAGTACCGGTTCCTGGGAGAACAGGGCGAGGGTGGAGCGGAGCAGGGCGGGGTAGCTCAGGCCGACCGTGGTGCGCAGGGCCGGCAGGCGGAGCCGGAGCAGGAGCGCCATCAGCAGCATCAGGGCCGCGTTGACCCAGTAGACCGTGCGCCAGCCGCCGAGTTCGGCGAGCAGGCCGGCCGCGGTGCGGGCCAGCAGGATGCCCAGCAGCAGGCCGGTCATGACGGTGCCGACGGTCCGGCCGCGCTCGGCGGGCGCCGACAGGGTCGCCGCGAACGGCACGACGACCTGGGCGGCGACCGAGGCGAGGCCGGTCAGGGCGGTGCCGATCAGCAGCAGGGCCCCGTTCGGGGCGCTGGCCGTCACGGTCAGGAAGGCGGCGGTCAAGGCGCACAGGACGACCGCGAGCCGGCGGCGTTCCAGCAGGTCGCCGAGGGGGACGAGGAGCAGCAGGCCGAGGCCGTAGCCGGTCTGGGCGACGGTGACGACGAGGGCGGCGGTGCCGGCGGAGAGGTGGAGGTCGCGGCCTATGACGTCGAGGAGGGGCTGGGCGAAGTAGTTGCCGGCGACCGAGAGGCCGGTGGCGACGGACATCAACAGGAGGGTGCCGCGCCCCAGGCGGGAGGCGGGTGCTTCCGGGGCCGCGGGGCCCGGGTCGCCTCCGGGGTTCTCGCCCGGTCCGGTCTCTGCTCGCGCTGCTGCGGTTCTCATGGGGACAAGCGTCCGCCCGGAGCATTCATCGGTCCAACGCATTGTTTTCATTGCATCGATCGTGATGGGTGATGGATCGGGGACGGGGCGCGCTTACGATCGCGCGCATGGAGCTCCAGCAGATGCGGTACGTCGTCGCGGTCGCCGAGACCGGTGGGTTCACCCGGGCCGCGGAGCGCTGCCATGTGGTGCAGTCCGCGCTCAGCCATCAGATCGCCCGGCTGGAGAAGGAGTTGGGGGCGCGGCTCTTCGACCGGACCAGCCGGAGCGTGCGGCTGACCGCCGCGGGGGAGGCGTTCGTTCCGGTCGCCCGGCAGGCGCTCCAGGCGGCCGAGCGGGCGCGCGCGGAGGTGGCGGCGGTGAGCGGCGCGGTGCGCGGGCGGCTGGCGGTGGGGGCGATCTCGACCGTCAGCGCCGTCGATCTCGCCGGGGAACTGGGGGCGTTTCGCGCGAGGTACCCGGAGGTGCGGATCAGCCTCCGGATGGAGATGAGCGATCCGCTGCTGGACGAGGTGCGGGCGGGCACGTTGGACGTCGCGTTCGTGGGGCTGACGCCCGGGGCGCGGACGGTCGGCGTGCGGGAAAAGGTGCTGGCGCGCGGGGAGTTGGTCGCGGTGGTGCCGCCGGAGCATCCGCTGGCCGGGCGGGAGTGGACGACGTTGGCGCGGGTGGCCCGGGAGACGTTCGTGGACTGGACGGCGGGGTCGGCGGCCCGTCGCCAGCGGGACGAGGCGTTCCGGGCGGCGGGGCTGACGGCGGAGGTGCCCTTCGAGGTGACGACGGTGGAGTCCATGGCGGAGCTGGTGCGGGCCGGGCTCGGGATCGGGATGGTGCCGGAGGCGTTCGCCCGTCGGCTCGGCGGGCTGCGGACGGTCCGGGTGCGGCCGGCGCCGGAGCGGACCGAGCGGGTGGTGTGGAGCGGGCTGGGGATGTCGCCGGCCGCGGCGGCGTTCCTGGCGGGGCTGGGGGTGGAGACGGGGTAGGGGCCGGGCCCCTGCGCAGGGACCGCGGAGGGGGCACGTCACCGCGGAGGGGCGGGTAGGAAAGGGCGCGGACGCGTGGGGCGGGTGCGGCACCGGTTACGGTCGAGGTGTGCACCACAAGCCCGACGCCTGCCCGGAGAGCGGACCCGACGCCCGCACGGAGACCGGGTCCGAGAACCGCCCGGAGACCGCCCCCACCGCCGGCCCGGAGAGTGGCCCTCCGGCCACCGGAGCGCCCGCCCCCACCGACTGCCCCGTGACCGCCGCCGCCCTCGGCCCGACCCCGGCGCTCTTCTCCTGGCAGTTCGCCGCCGACCCGTACCCGGCGTACGCCTGGCTGCGCGAGCACGCGCCGGTGCACCGGACCCGGTTGCCCAGCGGCGTCGAGGCGTGGCTGGTCACCCGTTACCCGGACGCCCGGCAGGCGCTCGCCGACGCCCGGCTGTCGAAGAATCCGGTGCACCACTCCGAGTCCGCGCACGGAAAGGGCAAGACGGGCATTCCGGGCGAGCGCGGCGCCAACCTCATGACGCACCTGCTGAACATCGACCCCCCGGACCACACCCGGCTGCGCCGCCTGGTCTCCAAGGCGTTCACCCCGCGCCGGGTCGCCGCGTTCGCGCCGCGCATACAGGAGTTGACCGACCAGCTCATCGACGGCTTCGCACAGCGCGGCAGCGCCGACCTCATCCACGAGTTCGCCTTCCCGCTGCCGATCTACGCGATCTGCGACCTGCTCGGCGTCCCGCCCGAGGACCAGGACGACTTCCGGGACTGGGCGGGCATGATGATCCGGCACGGCGGGGGCCCGCGCGGCGGCGTCGCCCGTTCCGTGAAGAAGATGCGGGCGTATCTGGCCGAGTTGATCCACCGCAAGCGGGCCGACCTCGGCGACGACCTGATCTCCGGCCTGATCCGGGCCTCCGACCACGGCGAGCACCTCACCGAGAACGAGGCCGCCGCGATGTGCTTCGTCCTGCTCTTCGCCGGCTTCGAGACCACCGTCAACCTCATCGGCAACGGCACCTACGCGCTGCTTCGCCACCCGGCCCAGCGGGAGCTGCTCCAGAAGTCGATCGCGGCCGGCGACGCCGAGCTGCTCGCCATCGCCGTCGAGGAACTGCTGCGCTACGACGGGCCGGTGGAGCTGGCGACCTGGCGGTACGCGACCCGGGAGTTGACGCTGGGCGGGCAGCGGATCGCCGAGGGGGACCCGGTGTTGGTGGTGCTGGCCGCCGCCGACCGCGACCCGGCCCGCTTCGACGAGCCGGACGTGCTCGACCTCACGCGGCGTGACAATCCTCATCTCGGCTACGGGCACGGCATCCACTACTGCCTCGGCGCACCGCTCGCCCGCCTCGAAGGGCAGACCGCCCTCGCCACCCTCCTGACCCGCCTACCGGACCTCCGACTTGCGGCGGAACCGGACGATTTGCGGTGGCGCGGCGGGCTCATCATGCGCGGACTGCGCACCCTGCCGGTGGAGTTCACGCCGGAGGTCGCACCGGAGGGAGCGCCGGAACCGTCCCCACCAGGCACGGCCGCATAGTTGACGAACTGTCAGGCATGTGACCATTGCGTGATCTCCGCTACACCGGCTTGTGACTGCCCGTAACCCCGGCTACCTTTCGTCCGGCGATCGAGGTCGATCGCGGGCCGCCCTCCACGGCGCCCCCGCCGACCGCGATCCGACAACTCAACCGCCGCGCGAAAGGCAACCGCATGCGTTCCGGGAACGGCCGGCATCGTCGCCCCCGACAAGCACCGGCCATCTTTGTCACGGCAGGAGTGACCGGCGCGGGGCTGGCCCTGCCCCTGCTCAGCGCCGGTGGCGCACAGGCCGCCGACGCGGCGACCTGGGACCGCGTCGCGCAGTGCGAGAGCGGCGGAATGTGGAGCTCCGCCACCGGCAACGGTTTCTACGGCGGCCTCCAGCTCACCCAGGAGATGTGGGACCACTACGGCGGTTCCGCCTACGCCTCCCGCCCCGACCTCGCCAGCCGCGCCCAGCAGATAGCCGTGGCCCAGGCGATCCTCGACGACCGCGGCCCGGACGCCTTCCCGAGCTGCGCGGTGGACGCCGGGCTGACGAAGGGCGGCCGCAAGCCGGGCGTCGACCCGGGCAGCACCAGCCGCCCCACCCCGCGCCCCACGCACGACCCCTCGGCCGACGACCCGGCCACCGGCGACCCGTCCGGCACGTCGGGCGACGCGGACCGCGCGGGTCCGGGCGCCACGACGCCCGCCCCGTCCGGCAGCGACGCCGACCCCGGGGCGGACTCCGACTCCGGTACCCCGGGCGCCCCTTCGGCGAGCCAGGACCCGACGGACCCCACGGGCACCACGGGCCCCACAAGCCCGACGGACTCCGCGTCGCCGTCCGGATCGCCGTCGGGTTCCCCGTCGGCCACCCCGTCCCCCTCGTCGCCCGGGAAGCCGACCGGGGGCCCGACCGGGGAGCCGTCGGGGTCGCCGTCCGGGCCGCCCGCCACGTCGCCGTCCGGCACCCCCTCCACCGATCCCTCGGACGCGACCCCGTCTCCCTCCTCGCCCCCGTCCGACCCCGGTACGCCCCCCGCCGCCGGCAAGCACCGCGGTGCGCCCGGCGACGGCTCGGGCTCCGGAGACGAGCGGGACGGCGGCAGCGGCCGGCACGCCTCGCGCGGTGGGGCGGCGCACCGCACGCCCCCGGCGGGCGCCGACGACTACCGCGTACGCCCGGGTGACAACCTGTCAGCCATCGCCGAGCGCCATGACCTGCCGGGCGGCTGGCCCGCGCTCTACGACCGCAACCGCGGCGTCATCGGCTCCGATGCGGACCTCATCCTTCCTGGTCAACTGCTCGATCTCGGGCGGGCGCAGGGGTAGTTACCGCCGGTTCGGGGCGGTTTCGTAAAAGTGAGATATGGCTCTCGTTGCGGGGGATGGGGCGGGTCCCGCCCCCCGTTTCGATACCGGGGTCCACCTGCGGAAATGTCCGCCCTGATGATCAAAAACGGTCAACTTGGTTCAGAAGATGGGGTTTGAACACCAACAGGGTTTTGCTTACGGTCAGGACCGCTCGCCAAAGCGGGCCCTTCGATCGCACGCCGAATCCTGCCGGCGGTCGGAGGACGACGACGCGCAAGCGCCGAAGGCAGGAGCGGGGGACCCAAGGTAAGTGCCGGCCCCACCCGTGAAAGCGGGTCAACCGGCTTGGGGTGAAGTCGCGTGTGCAGCACACGCGGCCGGGCAGCTCACACGGCCCGAACCCGACAGCTCACCTCGTAGGCGTCGGTGAGGAAACGAACGCACGATGCTGATCAACAAGGGCAAGCACCGCCGCAGCTCCAAGGCCGTCCGCGTCGCCACCCTGGCCGGTGTCGCCGGCGCCGCCGTCGCCGTCCCGCTGATGGGCGCCACCTCCGCTTCCGCCGCCTCGGTCGCCACCTGGGACAAGGTCGCCCAGTGCGAGTCCGGTGGCAACTGGTCGATCAACACCGGTAACGGCTACTACGGTGGCCTGCAGTTCTCCAACTCCAGCTGGGCCGCCGCCGGTGGTACCCAGTACGCGGCCCGCGCCGACCTGGCCACCAAGGCCCAGCAGATCGCCGCCGCCGAGAAGCTGCTCGCCATCCAGGGCCCGGGTGCCTGGTCCTGCGCCGGCGCCGGCAACCTGACCGCCGGTGGCCCGGCCGCCAACGTCGACACCTCCGGTGGCGCCACGGTCAAGAAGAGCCAGGGCACCTCCGAGACTCGCAAGCAGACCGAGGGCACCACCAAGAAGAAGTCCGCCCCGGTCCGCGAGAAGGTCGAGAAGGCCCAGCCGGCCCCGCAGCAGTCGCACCGCTCCGGTGACACCTACACCGTGAAGTCGGGCGACACCCTCGCCAAGATCGCCAAGGCGCACGGCACCAACTGGAAGGCGCTCTACGCCGCCAACAAGTCCGTCGTCGGCGGCAACCCCAACCTGATCTTCCCGGGCCAGAAGCTCAGCATCTGAGCCGCCCGCGAAAGCTGCCCCGCCCCGGCGCGTACCCCCGAGCGCGCCGCGGCGGGGCTTCTTATGTCCAAGCGCCCCTGCGCCGTGCCGCACCGCGCCCGAGCCCCCCCGCTGACGTGCACCGTTTCCGAGGCCATCAGACGGCCCGGCGCGGCGTTACCCGCATAGCGAACAACGCCCGGAAACCTCCCATGAACTGGGAGTTTGGCCTGCTTGTTGGGTTTTTTCGTCCCACGGAGCGGGCCACGGGCAAGCGGACACGTCCGGGGCCGTTAGGCTCATGGCGAGAACTCCAGACACCCCCGAAGGAGACAACGTGCCGTCCATCGACGTCGTCGTAGCCCGCGAAATTCTCGACTCGCGAGGTAATCCCACGGTCGAGGTCGAGGTCGGCCTCGACGACGGCAGCACCGGCCGTGCCGCCGTCCCGTCCGGCGCCTCGACCGGCGCCTTCGAGGCCGTCGAGCTGCGGGACGGTGACCCCAACCGCTACCTCGGCAAGGGCGTCGAGAAGGCCGTCCTCGCGGTCATCGAGCAGATCGGCCCGGAGCTCGTCGGCTACGACGCGACCGAGCAGCGGCTGATCGACCAGGCGATGTTCGACCTGGACGCCACCGACAACAAGGGCTCGCTGGGCGCCAACGCCATCCTCGGCGTCTCCCTGGCCGTCGCGCACGCCGCCTCCGAGGCCAGCGACCTGCCGCTGTTCCGCTACCTCGGTGGCCCGAACGCGCACGTCCTGCCGGTGCCGATGATGAACATCCTCAACGGTGGCTCGCACGCCGACTCCAACGTGGACATCCAGGAGTTCATGATCGCGCCGATCGGCGCGGAGTCCTTCTCCGAGGCGCTGCGTTGGGGCGCCGAGGTCTACCACACCCTCAAGAAGGTCCTGAAGCGCAAGGGCCTGGCCACCGGTCTGGGCGACGAGGGCGGCTTCGCCCCGAACCTCGGCTCCAACCGCGAGGCCCTGGACCTCATCCTGGAGGCCATCAAGGAGGCCGGCTACGCCCCCGGCCAGGACATCGCGCTGGCCCTGGACGTCGCCGCCTCCGAGTTCTACAAGGACGGCAAGTACCAGTTCGAGGGCAAGGAGCGCTCGGCCGCTGAGATGACCGAGTACTACGAGGAGCTCGTCTCCGCGTACCCGCTCGTCTCCATCGAGGACCCGCTGTTCGAGGACGACTGGGCCGGCTGGAAGGTCATCACCGACAAGCTCGGCACCAAGGTCCAGCTCGTGGGTGACGACCTGTTCGTCACCAACCCCGAGCGCCTGGCCCGCGGCATCGAGGAGGGCTCCGCCAACGCCCTCCTGGTGAAGGTCAACCAGATCGGTTCGCTGACCGAGACCCTGGACGCCGTCGAGCTGGCCCAGCGCAACGGCTTCAAGTGCATGATGTCGCACCGCTCCGGCGAGACCGAGGACGTCACCATCGCCGACCTCGCCGTCGCCACCAACTGCGGCCAGATCAAGACCGGCGCCCCGGCCCGCTCCGAGCGCGTCGCCAAGTACAACCAGCTGCTGCGCATCGAGGAGATCCTCGACGACGCCGCGGTGTACGCGGGCCGCAGCGCCTTCCCGCGCTTCAAGGGCTGACGCCCGCGTCGACCCGGAGGCGCCGCCCCGCGCCTCCGGGCGCCGACCACACCACCGCCCCCGCGGTGCTCCGCACGATGTGACCTGCGGGCAAAGCCGGGGCGAAGCGCGCACGTCCCCGGCCCCGGTCCCGTACCGTGGCCGGGGACGACGCACGTCGTGACGACCGCCGTGACGCGTGTGATGGACGGAAGCTGAAGGGGAGGCGACGTGCCCGCGGACCGGTTCTCCACCGCGACCCGGCTCAAGGCGCTCGGCGAGCAGGCCGCCGCCCGCGTCTACCGCGCCAAGCGGCGACCCCGCCGCAACCGCCTCACCGGCCGCGCCGCGCTGCTGGCCCTGGTGATGTGCTCGCTGGTGGTCGCCCTCGCGTACCCGATGCGGCAGTACATCTCCCAGCGCTCCGACATCGCCGACCAGCGCCGCAAGGCCCAGAACGCGGCCGCCGCGCTGAACCGGCTGCGCGACGAGAAGGCCCGCTGGCAGGACCCGGCCTACGTCCGTCAACAGGCCCGCCGCCACCTGCACTTCGTCATGCCGGACGAGACCGGGTACATCGTCCAGGACGGCTCCGGCGCCCGTGCCGCGCCCAAGGGCGCCGAGGCGGCCGACCGCCCCTGGTACGACAAGCTCTGGAACGCCGTGGACGACGCCGACGCCACGGACCCCATCGACGCAGCCGTGGGGCGGTAGCCCGCACCGGCGGCGACCGGCGAGACTGTACGGGCGGGCCCGCCCCGGCCGCCCGCCACCCACCACCGGCCCTCACCGAAAGCGCACATGGACACGCCCCCGCCCCAGACCGAGCCCACCGAGCCCACCGCCGCGGACATCGCCGCCTTCAAGGACCAGCTCGGCCGCCCGCCGCGCGGCCTGCGCGCCATCGCGCACCGCTGCCCCTGCGGGCAGCCGGACGTCGTCGAGACCGCGCCGCGCCTGGAGGACGGCACCCCCTTCCCCACGCTCTACTACCTGACCTGCCCGCGCGCCGCGTCCGCGATCGGCACGTTGGAGGCGAACGGCGTGATGAAGGAGATGACCGAGCGGCTGGCCGAAGACCCGGAGTTGGCCGCCGCCTACCGCGCGGCGCACGAGGACTACATCCGGCGCCGGGACGCCATCGAGGTGCTCCAGGGCTTCCCGAGCGCGGGCGGGATGCCCGACCGGGTCAAGTGCCTGCACGTCCTCGTCGGCCACTCGCTCGCCGCCGGCCCCGGCGTCAACCCGCTCGGCGACGAGGCGCTGGCGATGCTCCCCGAGTGGTGGCGCAAGGGCCCCTGCGTAACCCCGTGCGCGCAGGGCGCAGAGGCCCCCGAAGCTCCCGAAGCCCCCGAAGGAGACGCCAAGTGACGCGGGTCGCCGCCATCGACTGCGGTACGAACTCCATCCGGCTGCTGGTCGCCGATCTGGACCCGACGACCGGTGAACTGAAGGACCTGGACCGCCGGATGCAGATCGTCCGGCTCGGCCAGGGAGTGGACCGCACCGGCCGGCTGGCGCCGGAGGCGCTGGAGCGCACCTTCGCGGCCTGCCGCGAGTACGCCGCGGTGATCAAGGGCCTGGGCGCCGAGCGGCTGCGGTTCGTGGCGACCTCCGCCTCCCGGGACGCGGAGAACCGCGAGGACTTCGTCCGCGGGGTCGTGGACATCCTGGGCGTCGAGCCGGAGGTGATCTCCGGCGACCAGGAGGCGGAGTTCTCCTTCACCGGCGCCACCAAGGAGCTGACCGGCCACCCGCACATCCAACTCCCGTACCTCGTCGTGGACATCGGCGGCGGCTCCACCGAGTTCGTGCTCGGCGGCGAGGCGGTCCGCGCGGCCCGCTCGGTCGACGTCGGCTGCGTCCGGATGACCGAGCGCCACCTCCACGCCGCGACGGGCGGTTCGGGCGCGCCGCTCAGCGACCCGCCCACCGCTGCCCAGATCGACGCCATAAGGGCCGACATCGCCGCGGCGCTGGACCAGGCAGAGGAGAGCGTCCCGCTGACCGAGGCCGCCACCCTGGTCGGGCTCGCCGGTTCGGTGACCACCGTCGCCGCCATCGCGCTGGGCCTTGCGGACTACGACTCCGCGGCGATCCACCACTCCCGGATCTCCCTGGCCACGGTCCGCGAGGTCACCGAGCGCCTGCTGGCCTCCACTCACGCCGAGCGTGCGGCGATCCCGGTGCTGCACCCCGGCCGGGTCGACGTCATCGCCGCCGGTGCGCTCGTGCTGCTGTCGATCATGGAGCGGGTCGGCGCCGAGGAGGTCGTGGTCAGCGAACACGACATTTTGGACGGAATCGCCTGGAGCATCGCCTGACGGTGCCCGGGTGCACCGCCGGCGAACGGTGCGACAACCCCCGCCCGCGACGGGGTTTTTGAGCGGGCGGGGGGTCGTCCGAGCGGTTTTCAGGGGCGCATAAGGCCCTCCGGGCGGGCCCCCGGAAAAAAGGTTCGTGAAATCCTTCACATGAAAAACCCGCCTCCCGGGCGAACTAACCCGCCGTTCGTCCCTCATTCGAAGGTCTTAGGACTCATCTGCCCGGGAACCTCGGGGTCTTCGCAGGGTGTCCGCCGTGTTACGGGAGCGTGCGCGAGGGGCGCGGTACGGCCGCTCAGAGGGGGACAAGCCCTGATCAACGGGGGTATCCAACGTGTCGCGTTATACCGTGGTTCCCGTAACGCGCTATGGCGTCGGTCACGAAGCCGGCGGAGTGTAGCAGATGCCTCCGTCATTCTTGTGAAGGGGCTCACGAGCGACCCCCCATGTGGGGGTGGATACTCGATTGCATGAGCACCACGGAGCGTCCCAGGATCCTCGTTGTAGGCGGTGGGTACGTAGGCCTGTACGCGGCACGCCGCATCCTGAAGAAGATGCGGTACGGCGAGGCGACCGTCACGGTCGTCGACCCGCGCTCGTACATGACGTACCAGCCCTTCCTCCCTGAAGCTGCGGCCGGCAGCATCTCCCCCCGCCACGTTGTGGTCCCGCTGCGGCGCGTGCTGCCCAAGGCGGAGGTCCTCACTGGTCGGGTGACCACCATCGACCAGGACCGCAAGGTCGCCACCATCGCCCCGCTCGTGGGCGATGCGTACGAGCTGCCCTTCGACTACCTGGTCGTGGCGATGGGAGCGGTCTCCCGCACCTTCCCGATCCCCGGCCTGGCCGAGAACGGCATCGGCATGAAGGGCGTGGAGGAGGCCATCGGCCTGCGCAACCACGTGCTGGAGCAGCTGGACAAGGCCGACTCCACGACCGACGAGGAGGTCCGCCGCAAGGCGCTGACCTTCGTCTTCGTCGGCGGTGGCTTCGCCGGTGCGGAGACCGTCGGCGAGGTCGAGGACATGGCCCGCGACGCCGCGAAGTACTACAAGAACGTCAAGCGCGAGGACATGCGCTTCCTCCTCGTCGACGTCGCCGACAAGATCCTCCCCGAGGTCGGCCCGAAGCTGGGCGCCTACGGCAAGGAGCACCTGGAGTCGCGCGGGGTCGAGGTCTACCTCAAGACCGGCATGGACTCCTGCGTCGACGGCCACGTGATCCTCAACAACGGCCTTGAGGTGCTCTCCAACACCATCGTGTGGACCGCCGGCGTCAAGCCGAACCCGGCGCTGTCCCGCTTCGGTCTGCCGCTGGGCCCGCGCGGTCACATCGACACCGCCGCCACCCTCCAGGTGCAGGGCACCGACTACATCTGGGCCGCGGGCGACAACGCCCAGGTCCCGGACCTGGTCGGCCGCAAGAACGGCAACGAGAACGCCTGGTGCCCGCCGAACGCGCAGCACGCGCTGCGGCAGGCCAAGGTCCTCGGCGACAACGTGGTCTCCGGCATGCGGGGCTTCCCGCAGAAGGAGTACAGCCACGCCAACAAGGGCGCGGTCGCGGGCCTGGGCCTGCACAAGGGCGTCGCGATGATCGTCATGGGCAAGATGAAGATCAAGCTCAAGGGCCGTCTCGCCTGGTACATGCACCGCGCGTACCACGGCATGGCGATGCCGACGTTCAACCGCAAGATCCGGGTCTTCGCCGACTGGACGCTGGCGACCTTCCTCAAGCGCGAGGTGGTCTCGCTCGGCGCCATGGAGAACCCCCGCGAGGAGTTCTACGAGGCCGCCAAGCCGGCCCCCGCCCCGGCCGCCGCGGCCGGTGGGGACAAGCCGAAGGCCAAGGCTTCCTGAATCCCCGGTCGGGTACCCCGACCAGCCCGAAGGGCGTCCGCCATCCGTGGGGCGGGCGCCCTTCGGCGTGCCCGGGGTGTGGCCGAATCCGGCCGGCGTGCTGTTCTCTAGCAGGCGAACGGGACTAGTGGGGCACCCACTTGACGTTTACGTGGTGGGTGAAACTTCTTCGCCCGACTCGTCATGACGGAGGTGTGCGACATGGCCGGTGCCGCTGGACGGCTCACGAAGCTCGCCGAGGAGGTGCTGGGAGCCCCGCTCCCGGTGCGGATTCGCGCCTGGGACGCAAGCGAGTCCGGTCCGCCGGGAGCCCCCGTGCTGGTCGTCCGCAACCGCCGGGCGCTGCGCCGACTGCTGTTCAAACCAGGGGAGTTGGGCCTGGCGCGGGCCTGGGTGGCCGGCGACATCGACGTCGACGGTGACCTCTACGAGGCGCTGGACCGGCTCGCCGGGATGATCTGGGAGCGCGGCGGCGCCGCCACCAAGCAGCCGCGCGCCGCCGCGCTGCGCGCCCTGGCCCGCCCCGAGGTTCGCGCCGCCGGCAAGGAACTGCTGTCCCTGGCCGGGCTCCCCGTCCCGCCCGCGCCGCCCGTCGAGGAGGCCCGCCCGCGCCGCGGGGCGCTGCACTCGCTGCTCCGCGACCGCCAGGCCATCAGCCACCACTACGACGTCGGCAACGACTTCTACGAGCTGGTGCTCGGGCCGTCGATGGTCTACTCGTGCGCCTACTGGGGAGCCGCCGAGGGCGCCGCCGGCACGTTGGAGGACGCCCAGCGCGACAAGCTGGACCTGATCTGCCGCAAGCTGGGCCTGCGCGAGGGGCAGCGGCTGCTGGACGTGGGCTGCGGCTGGGGCTCGATGGTGCTGCACGCGGCCCGCGAGTACGGTGTGCGCGCGGTCGGCATCACGCTCTCCGAGGAGCAGGCCGCCTACGCCCGTAAGCGGGTCGCGGACGCCGGTCTCACCGACCGGATCGAGATCCGGGTGCAGGACTACCGCGAGGTCGCCGACGGGCCGTTCGACGCGATCTCCTCGATCGGGATGGCCGAGCACGTCGGCCGGGCCCGGTACGCGGAGTACGCGGGGCTGCTGCACGCCCTGCTGAAGCCCGGCGGGCGGCTGCTCAACCACCAGATCGCCCGGCGGCCGCTGGCGGACGAAGAGGCGTACCAGGTCGATGAGTTCATCGATCGCTATGTCTTCCCCGACGGGGAGTTGGCCCCGATCGGGCGGACCGTCGGTCAGCTGGAGGAGGCCGGCTTCGAGGTGCGGGACGTGGAGGCGATCCGGGAGCACTACGCGCTGACGCTGCGTGCGTGGGTGGCCAATCTGGAGGCCCACTGGGCACAGGCGGTGCGCCTGACCTCCCCGGGCCGGGCCCGGGTCTGGCGGCTCTACATGGCCGCCTCGGCGCTGTCGTTCGAGCGCAACCGGATAGGAGTCAACCAGGTGTTGGCCATCCGCACGCCGGACTCCGGCGCCTCCGGGATGCCGCTGCGGGCCCGCGACTGGCGGGACTGAACCGGCGTCCGCCCCGCGGCCGTTGAGGGTCCGGCGGGGCCGCGCACGACCGAGGGCCCCGGTCTCCCGCGCTGCTGCGGGGGACCGGGGCCCTCGGTCCGATCGGGGGCCGCTGCGGGCCCCCGTGCCGGCTACTCGGCCTTGATGGCCTGGAGCATGTTGAGCTTCGCCGCCCGGCGCGCCGGCCACAGCGCGGCCAGGACGCCGACCAGCGCGGCCACCGCGAGGAAGACGGCCATCCGGCCCCAGGGCATGACCAGTTCGTAGGTCGGCAGCGCGCCGCCGATCAACTCGCCGGCCGCCCAGCCGAAGAACACGCCCAGGCCGATGCCCAGCACCCCGCCGAAGAGCGAGATCACCAGCGACTCCAGCCGCACCATCCGCTTGATGCCGCGGCGGTCCAGGCCGATGGCGCGCAGCATGCCGATCTCCTGGGAGCGCTCGAAGACCGACATCGCCAGGGTGTTGACGACGCCGAGCACCGCGACGATCACCGCCATGGCCAGCAGGCCGTAGACCATGTTCAGCAGCAGGGTGAAGGTCTGGGCGATGGCGCCGGAGACGTCCTTCTTGTCCGCGACGGTGATCGCCGGGTTCTTGCCGAGCGCCTTGACCAGGGAGTCCTTGGCCTCGGGGGTGGCGCCGTGCGCGGTCTTGACCAGCACCTGCATGTCGGTGGTGTGCTTCTGGTGCCGGGCGAGGGTGTCGTTGTCCAGGAGGATGCCGCTGAGGATCTGGTTGCCCTCGTAGACGCCGCCGATGGTCAGGTTGCCCTTCGAGCCGTCCTCGAAGGTCACCGCGACGCGGGAGCCGGGGTGCCAGCCCTTCCGCTTGGCGAGGGTGTCGTCGACCAGGGCCCGCTCGCCGTGCAGCGCCCCGAGCGCGCCCTCGGTGAAGTCGAGGCGGGTGAGCTGGTCGAACTCCTTGCCGTTGACGCCGGTGAGGTACTCGGTGTCGGTGCCGATCCGGGCCGGGGCGTTGCGCAGCGGGCTGGAGGCGGTGACCCCGTCGGCATGCGCCAGCTTCTTCGCCACGTCGGGGGAGAGCGGCGAGTGGGTCGCCATGGAGACCACGTAGTCGGCCTTCAGGGCGGAGGTGGCCATCTTGTCGATGCCCTGCTGGACGCTGCCGGCGATCACCGTCAGGCCGGTGATCAGGGTCAGCCCGATCATCAGCGCGGAGGCGGTGGCGGCCGTGCGGCGCGGGTTGCGGACCGCGTTCTGCCGGGCCAGGACGCCGGATATGCCGAAGAGGCGCAGCACCGGCGCGGCCAGCGCGATCAGCGGGCGGGACAGCAGCGGCGTCAGCACGAACACGCCGATCAGCAGCAGCGCGGCGCCCGCGGCCATGGTGGCCTTGCCGTCGGACATCCCGGTGGCGACCAGCACCGCGGCGGTGCCGGCGCCGGCGAAGAGCGCACCGATGGTGTTGCGGATCACCAGCGACTTGGTGGTGGCGGTGGCGTGCACGCTGTTCATCGCGGCGACCGGCGGGATCTTCGCGGCCCGGCGGCCGGGCAGCCCGGCGGCCAGCACCGTGACGACGATGCCGACGGCCAGGGCGGTCAGGACCGTGCTGGGCGAGACCACCAGCGGGCCCTCGGGCACCGTGGCGCCGGTGAGGCTCATCAGGGAGCGCAGCGCGGCGCCGATGCCGATGCCGGCCAGCAGACCGGTGACCGCGGCCACCGCGCCCACCACGAACGCCTCGGTCAGCACCGAGCGGGTGATCTGGCGGCGGCTGGCGCCGACCGCGCGCATCAGCGCCAGCTCCTTGGTGCGCTGGGCGACCAGCATGGTGAAGGTGTTGGCGATGATGAAGATGCCGACGAAGAGCGCGACGCCGGCGAAGCCGAGCAGGGCGGTCTTCATCCCGTCCATGCTCTGGGCGATCATCTTGGCCTGGTCGTCGGCGAGTTGACGGCCGGTGTTGGCCTCGGTGCCCTGCGGCAGCACCTTCTCCACCGCGTCCTTCAGCGCCGTCTGGGAGGTGCCGGGGGCGGCCTTGAGGTCGATCTCGTCGAAGTGGCCGGGGGTCGCGAACAGCTTCTGGGCGGTGGCGGTGTCGAACAGCGCGAGGCTGCCGCCGGCGCCGACCCGGGCGTCGTCGGTGGTGAAGATGCCGGACAGCTTCTGCTCGCGGACCGGGCCGTCGACGGATATCCGGACGGTGTCGCCGACCCGGTACCCGCCGCGGTCGGCGGTGTGGGCGTCCAGCGCGAACTCCTGCGGGCCCTTGGGGGCGGTGCCGGTGCGCATCGGGTAGCGCGCGTCGGTGCCGTCGGTGCCGGGGGAGTAGTTGCTGCCGGTGGTCGAGAAGCCGTCGCCGATCAGCGTGCCGTGCTTGTCGGCGATGGCGGTGAAGCCGGAGACGGTGCCGGTGGCGGTGGCGACGCCGGGCAGGCCGGCGGCCGCCTCCAACAGCTTCTGGTCGAGCGCGGGGCGAGCCCCGGGGGCCTCGCCGGCGGGGTCGGAGGCGCCGCGCTGGATGGCGACGTCGACGTTGTCGAAGCCCTTGCGGGCGGAGCCCTGGAGGGCGTTGGAAAGTGTGGAGGTGAAGACCAGGGTGCCGGAGACGAAGGCGACGCCGAGCATGACGGCGAGCACGGTCATCAGCAGCCGGGCCTTGTGCGCGAGCACATTGCGCAAGGCGGTACGGAACATGGTGGGTCAGTCCTGGAGGAGTGGTCCGGGGAGTCCGGGGTGGGGGAGGTGGCTGCTGGTGATCAGCTGATGCGGCCCTTGGCGTCGGAGCCGGGGGTCTGGGGGCGTCCCCCGGAAAAACGCAGCATGCGCTCCAGCACCATGTCGGCGCTCGGGTTGGGCATGTCGTCGACGATCCGGCCGTCGGCGAGGAATATCACGCGGTCCGCGTAGGACGCCGCGACGGCGTCGTGGGTCACCATCACCACGGTCTGACCCAGCTCGCGCACGGAGTTGCGCAGGAAGCCGAGGACCTCGGCGCCGGAGCGGGAGTCGAGGTTTCCGGTGGGCTCGTCGGCGAAGATGATCTCGGGCCGGGAGGCCAGGGCGCGGGCCACCGCCACGCGCTGCTGCTGGCCGCCGGAGAGCTGGCTCGGGCGGTGCTTGAGCCGCTCGGAGAGGCCGACGGTCTCCACGACCCGCTCCAGCCAGGCGCGGTCCGGCTTACGGCCGGCGATGTCCATGGGGAGGGTGATGTTCTCCAGGGCGGTGAGCGTCGGGAGGAGGTTGAACGCCTGGAAGATGAAGCCGATCTTGTCGCGCCGGAGTTGGGTGAGCTTCCTGTCCTTCAGCCCGGTCAGCTCGACGTCGCCGATCCGCGCGGAGCCGCCGGAGATCGCGTCCAGACCGGCCATGCAGTGCATCAGCGTGGACTTGCCGGACCCGGAGGGGCCCATGATCGCGGTGAACTGGGCCTGTCGGAAGTCGACGGAGACCGCGTCCAGGGCGACCACCTGGGTCTCGCCGTGTCCGTAGACCTTGGTGAGGTCCGTGGCGCGGGCGGCCACCGCGGTGCTGCGGTCGGCGAGGGAGACGCCGGAGTGGGTGGTGGTCACGGGAAGGGGCTCCTGTCGAACGAGGGTGGGCCGCCGCGCGCCGGCACAACGGCCGGGGCGACGGTGGAACATCGGCTTCCATCGTCCGGCAGCCCACCCGCCCGGAACGTCAACCCGTGTGACCGTCCTCGAACCACTCCCAGGGATTAGCGCACCCCGCCCCCTCATCCCTGGGTATGAGGCTCCCCCCTGAGACCGTCGGCGCCTTCCGGGGCGCCGCAGGGGCCCCGGCGCGGGTGCCTGGCGGGAGCGGAGGGGGCCGCCGCACAGGCATCGAGTTTCCGTCAATTCGGGGTCGAATTTCGTCCTCGCGGCCATCGGCGAACATGGGCTTCAGGCATGTGCCGGGGGCCCTGGCCGGCACTGATGCCCCCTCAGTTGCCAATAAAATAAGACAACCTCGGGTTGAGCGGCCGATCCGCTTCGGGCCCCTCGGGCTACGCTCGTTCTGCCTCCAACTGAGGCGGCATGGGGGATCCCTGCCCGGATGGTGGAATGCAGACACGGCGAGCTTAAACCTCGCTGGCCTTCGGGCCGTGCCGGTTCAAGTCCGGCTCCGGGCACTGCCTACGACGGCCCTTCTTACCTGCGAAGACAGGGGGCGGGGGCGACCCGGCGACGGGGATGTGGGAAAAAGTCGGGAACGCGGTGGGAAACCTCCGCCTTACGACCGGCCCGCGGGACGCGGGTGCCGGTGCGAAGCCGCCCGCGCGCTTGTGGACTTCGCAGCCGAAGGCGCCTTCCAAACGGCCTTGGGGTCGTTTCTGCCGGAGAACCCCGCCGGCGTTTTCTCCGATAGAAACGATCCGTCAGCGGGTGAAGTCGCAACGACGCGTGCAACTCACCGCCGGAAGTGGCCGCGCCCGCACGGTACTTCACCCCCGGCGCCCCCCTTCGGCCGGCTACGGGCACATCCTCCCCGCTTTCGACGAGGGCGCCACGGGCCGCAGCGGGCCCGGGCCGGCCGCATGGGAGGCGGACGCCCGGTAGGCCCGGGCCAGCCTCAGCAGGAACTGCTTCTCGCCGGCCAGGCCGCCGAGGTCGAACTCGCGCAGCCGCTGTCCGCGGTGGCCCGGGGGTCGGCCGGCGAGCTTGGCCAGCCGGGCGTCCCGCAGGGCGCAGGCCAGTACGGCGATGTCGGAGTCGCGGTGCGAGGCGCCGGGCGTGGGTGTCGGCGGGGAGCCGTCGGCCGGCTGGATGTAGTCGCGCAGGACGAGGATGGCGTCGCGGGTCTCGATGACCTTGCGGTAGGCGAGCAGGCGCCAGCAGACCTGGGGCCACAGGACCTCCAGGGTCCGGGGGCGCGGCTCCATGAAGACGACCCGGGGCACGGCCTCCACCAGATCGCGCCAGAGCGGCCACAGGCGCCAGATGGTGGCGACCTCCACGAGGTTGCGCTGGGCGGTGAGCAGCGCGGGCGCCAGCAGGGCGGCCCCGCGGAAGAACCCGTGCAGGGCCATCAGGATCGGGAGGAAGGGCAGCAACTGCGGGTCCCGGAACAGCAGATGGTGCAGTTGGCCGAGCCAGTACGTGCCGGCGAGCGCGGTGCCGATGCTGAAGGCGTACAGGCTCACCTTGAGCGAGCGGTTGTCGGCGCGCTTGCCGTACCGCCAGCACAGCCAGGCACAGGACACGTCGGCGGTGAGGTGCATCGCGATCATGACCAGCCAGTAGGCCAGGGAGGGGGTTGCCGGGCCGTCGTCGGGAATCCGGTGCGCGTGGTGCGGCGACGCCGTCAGGTCGAGCAGGACCATGGCCGCCACCGGTGAGGCCACGATCAGCGAGAGCCCCACCCGCAGCCGGCGGCTGCCGATGGCGGCCAGGACGAAGTAGAGCACCGCGACCGCGGAGAGCACCCCGCTCATGTTCCGGGCCAGGGCGAGCGCATGGGCCGCACCGGTGGCCCGGAGGGCGAGCCCGGTCACCGGAGGGAGCGTCAGCGTCATGGCCGCCGCCGCCGAGGCCACCGCCAGCCACAGCCCGCGCCGCTCGGCGCAGCGCAGTGCGGCCCGCGCGCGCAGCAGCAGCGTCAGCCACAGGAAGAACACCGCGGCGTACGGGAGCTCGGCGTTGAGGGCGATCAGCTCAGCTGTCATGGCCGGCCGGGGTTCCGATCGCGGCTTCCAGCCGGCCCAACACGCCCTCCGGCTCACCGGTGTTGAGCCTGGCCACCCGGATGCGCATCAGGCTGGCGAACATCTCCGCCTCGCGTTCCTGGCGGCTGGTGTAGCTGGTGCGGCCGAGGAGGCGTTGGACGAGCCGGGGGCTCAGATCGGGCAGGACCCGCCGGGTGTCCACCCCGTCGGGCGCCGCGCAGTGGTGGTCGAAGAGCATGTGGCCGATCTCGTGGAGCACGATGTGCTCCCGGTGCACCCGGCTCGTGCGCTGCTCGAAGAAGATGTGGTCGTCGGTGTCGGTGGCGAGCCACAGGCCGCAGATGTCCTGCGCCGCCTGGAGGGGGAGGGGGTGGAGGTGGAGCGGCCGCTTCCGCCGCTCGGCCAGCTGAGTGCAGAACGTCTCAAGGGAAAAGGGACGCGGCAGGGGCAGCTCATGCAGTGCGCTGTCCAGTACGGCCTGGCAACGCCTTTGTAAGTGGGCATACTTGGACGACATGATTCTCCCGTTGGCCCTGCGGTGGGGGAAGTCCGGGAAGCCGCGGTCAGCCGTCGGCGGGGCGGCCCTCGTCCGCTGTGGCGGACGGCGCCTCCGGCTGCGAGAGGTTCTGCAACTTCCGGGCTTGGTTGACCATGGTGAGCAGCGCGTCCAGGCTCTCCGACGAGAGTCCTTCGGCCCGCAGCGCGAGGTTGCGGATCTTGTTGTCGCGCAGCGCGGTGGCCAGCGCCAGTTGGGCGTTGACCCGCTCCGACACCTCGTCGTTGAGGAAGTATTCGGGTGGCACGCCGAAGAACTCCGCGAGGACGTCGAGCTGTTCCAGCGTCACGTTGCGTTTCTTGCCGGTGGCCAGTTCCCAGAGGTAGGTGGCGGAGATCGAGCCTCCTGTGGTGTCGCGGATCTCCTTGGCGAGCCGGGAGTACCCCGGTCGGGTGCGGGTGTCGGGGTAGAGGGTGTCGATCAACTGCCGTAACCGGCGCTCCAGTTGCCTCAGGATCGGTCGGTCGGCGTCGGCCTCTCCGCGTCTGTCCGGATCGATGCTGCGGCTCATGCGCCGGAGTCTAACTCCGGGGACGGAGGCGCTCCTTGGGAATCGGTCACGTTGAGCCGGGCGGCCGCAAGCCTCGGGCGGCGGCCGTGTTCGCCCGGCGCTCCGGTGCCCGTCGGCGAGGTCCGGGTGTGGTCCGCCGGCGTTCTGCGCGCGCGGAGCACCAACGGCGGCAGGCAGCAGGCCGACACCGCGACCAGCAGTGCCTGGTAGCCGGCGACCGGCCACAGACAGCCGTGCCCGGCCGCGGCCAGGCCCTGGGCCAGGGCCGGTGCGGTGCCCCCGAACGCGACGCCGGCGAGCTGCTGGGCGAGCGAGATGCCGGTGTAGCGCACCCGGGCCGGGAACGCGTCGACGAGCAGGGCGGCGACCACCGCGTACGCGATCGCGCTGGCCGTTTCCAGCGTGCCGACCCCCACCGCGATCCATCCCACCGAACCGGTGCCCAGGCACACGATGTTGGCCGGAATGGCGAGGAGGTAGAGGCCGAGCCCGGCGGCGAAGACCCGCCCGGTCCCGGCCCGGCGGGCGGCCAGCGCCGCGGCCGGCTGGACCAGGAACCGTGCCACGGCGGCGCACAGCACCACGGTGAGCACGGTCTCCCGGGGGAAGCCGATGTGCTCGGTCGCCCAGGACAGCACGAAGGTGCCGGCCAGATACGTCCCGGCGACCGGGATGGCGCAGACCCCGACGCACAGCAGCAGCGCGCCGGAATGGCGCCGCAGGGTGTCCCGTACCGGACGGGCCGCGACGTCCGCATGGCGGACCATCGAGGCGAACTCCGGCGATTCGGTGACCCGCAGCCGGATGGCGAGGCCGATGGCCATGAGGACGGCCGAGCCGAGGAAGGGGATCCGCCACCCCCACGTCAGGAAGTCCGCGTCGCCGAGCGCGGAGAAGGGGAGGAAGGCCGCACTGGCCAAGACCGAGGCCAGCGGGGTCCCTTGCTGGGCATAGGCGGTGAAGAAGGGCCGGCGGTCCTTCGGCGCGTGCTCGCCGGCGAGCAGGACGGCTCCGCCCCACTCCCCGCCCACCGCGATCCCCTGCACCAGCCGCAGCGCGCACAGCAGGACCGGTGCCGCGGTGCCGGCGAGGTGGTGGCCCGGCAGCAGCCCGATCGCGGTGGTCGCGGAGCCCATCAGCAGCAGGCTGGTCACCAGGCTGCGTCGCCGGCCGTGCCGGTCGCCGATGTGGCCGAAAATCACGGCGCCCAGCGGGCGGCCGACGAAGCCGACCCAGAGGGTGGCGAACGACGCCAGCACTCCGGTCCCCGAACTCGCCGCGGGGAAGAACACCTTGGGGAACACCAGGCCGGCCGACGTGGTGAATATGAAGAAGTCGTACCACTCGACGGTGGTCCCCACGAGGCCGGCGAACCCGGCCCGGTGGGCCTGGGAGAGCCTGCCGGGGGCGGTGGGGGCACGGGAGATGGGGGGCACGTCGCTCCGTTCGTCCGGGGGAAAGTCCGTTGTGGGCTACCGCAGTTGCCGAGAGCATGCGGAGGGGGGAGGGGGGCGACACTTCGGCGGACGGATTTGGCGCTTTCCCTCCGCCGGGAAGCCGCGCGCGGTCACCGACGAGGACCGGCCAACGTGCCATCCGCTATAGCGGATGCCTTGACGCTACAGAGTCCGCTGGATAGCGTCCCGATCGACTCCACCCGCGTGCCTCGCATGCGTAACGACAGGGCAAGACACCGCACTTGACCGTTCGTCCCGCTGAGGGAGGGCTGGCGTGTTCCGATCCGACGGTCCGCAGTCGCTCGTGCCGCGCGGCCTGCGCGCCGGCCGCCGATGTCCGGCTTCGCCGGGCCGCTGACCTCTCCGTCGCACCCCTTCGTTCGGCACGACGCCGGCCCGTGCCCCCGGGCCCCGCGCCCACGACCCCACCGGTGTGTGTTCCCGTTCAGCCGTGCCCGCTCACCCTGCGCCGGCTCCCCGTATACGGCAGCCACCGATTCGACCGATCGTGACAGGAATGGATGAAGATGCCGGAGGACGTATTACAGGCCGAGTCGACAGCGCCCGAGCTGGTGGGCGGTGCGCCGTCGCTCCCCGCCGGGACCGTCACCGAGCTCGCGGCCCGGGTCTACGAGCGCGCGCTGGACCGGAGCTCGATGACGGTGGACGAGGTGGCCCTGGAGCTGGGGGTGTCCAGCGGGCGGGCCGAGCGGGCGGTGGCGGATCTGCACGCGCTGCGGCTGATCAGACCGGTGAGCGGCGTCGCCTTCGCCGCGGTCAGCCCGGACGCGGCGCGGCTGGAGCTGACCGTCCCGCTGGAGCGGACGATCCACGACGCCCGCAGTGAACTCGCCGGAATCCAGGACCGTCTCCAGTCGTTCACCCACCTCTTCAACGACCGGCAAAGCTCCCGGCTGAGCCGACAACTGCTCATCAGCCTGGACGCCTCCGACGACATCCGCGCACGGCTGGCGCACCTGGCCGGCGGCTGTCGCTCGGAGCTGCTGATCATGCAGGCGGCGCACGCGGGGGCGGTGGCGGAGCTGGCCCTGGGCGGCCCCTTCGTCCTCGAACTGCTGCAACGCGGGGTGCGGACGCGGCTCATCTGCCCGCACACCCTGCGGGCCGACACCACCTCGCGCAGCTGGCTCGACCAACTCGCGGCGGCCGGCGCCGAGGTGCGGACCTGCAACGAGTCCTTCGATCCGCTGCTGATCTGCGACGGTGAGGTCGCCTTCCTCTGTGCCGGAGCCGACGGCGAGGACGCCGGCCCGGGGGTCCTCGCCTACGAACCGACCCTGGTCGGCTTCCTGCGCAAGACCTTCGAGCGCCGCTGGGAGACCGCGGCCCGGATCGACGCCGCCGAGCCGGGCTACGGGGAGACCCTCGGCCATCTGAAGGCGACGATCCTGGAGTTGCTGGCCTCCGGCCTCAAGGACGATGTGATCGCCCGCCGGGTGGGGATGTCCTCGCGCACCTTCCGGCGGCACATCGCGGCCATCATGCAGGAACTCCAGGCCGAGAGCCGCTTCCAGGCCGGCGCCCGGGCGGCGCTCAGCGGCCTGGTCGGGTGACGCGGGTCCGTCCGCCGGACCAGGCCGAGCGGTGTCGGCCGGCCCGGCGGTACGGACCGGGCTCATGCCCGGGCGGCCAGCTCGGCGCGCAACCGCCGGTTTTCCTCCTCCAGTTGGTCAAGGCGCTCCTCGAACGGGCGCAGCGCCTCGCGGAGTTCGGCCTCGGAGAAGCGGGGGGTGATGTGTTGCGGGCAGTTCCAGTTGAACCCCTCCACCCGCACGCTCAGCAGCCGCTCCACCCGCCCGTCGGTGCGCCGGGACTCCAACTGTGCGGTCAAATCTGGCCGTTCGGCGGGGTCGAGGGCGGTGGCGTGGCCCAGCAGCTTCAGGCGGGTGCGGTGCGGATAGTCCATGAAGAACAGCGCCACCCGGTCGTTGCCGCGGAGGTTGCCGGTGGTGATGTACTGCCGGTTCCCCCGGACGTCGGCGAAGGCCAGGGTGCGCTCGTCGAGGACGTGGACGAAGCCGGGCGGGCCGCCGCGGTATTGGATGTAGGGCCAGCCGTCCTCGCCGACGCTGGCCAGGTAGAAGCCGTCGCGGGACTCGATGTGCGCGGCCTCGAAGGAGGTCAGCAGGTCGGGGCCGTCGTCGGTCACCAGACGGGCGGCGGCGCCGGCGCTCCCGTTCTCCTCCTGGGTCCTGCGGACGTTCTCGGTGAAGGCCAGTTGGGCGAATCGGCTCACAACAGGGCTCCCTCGTAAGGACTTTGATGGATTTCGAGCACTACGAACGCCATCAAAATAAGCTACGATGCCCATCGTAGTGAATGACGCCCGTCGTAATAGGTCCTGGGGGTGGGCGGTACCGCGGCCCCGGTGAACGGACCCCATCGAGTGAGGAGTTGTTGCTCATGTGCGGAATCGCCGGCTGGGTCGACTACGACCGCGACGTACGCCAGGAACGGACCCTGCTCACGACCATGACCGAGACGATGGCCTGCCGGGGCCCGGACGCCGGCGGCGGCTGGAGCGACGAGCACGCCGCGCTGGGCCACCGCCGGCTGGCCGTCATCGACATCGAGGGCGGCCGGCAGCCGATGGTCTTCGCCGAGGGCGGCCGGGAGCCGGCCTGCCTCACCTACAGCGGCGAGGTCTACAACTTCACCGAGCTGCGCCGGGAGTTGATCTCGCGCGGCCACCACTTCCGCACCCGCAGCGACACCGAGGTCGTGCTGCACGGCTACCTCGAATGGGGCGAGGGCGTCGCCGAGCGCCTCAACGGCATGTTCGCCTTCGCCATCTGGGACGCCCGCACCCAGGAACTCCTCCTGGTGCGCGACCGGATGGGAGTCAAACCGCTCTACTACTTCCCGCGCCCGAGCGGCGTCATCTTCGGCTCCGAGCCCAAGGCGATCCTCGCCCACCCGGAGGTCGACCGCCGGGTGGGCATCGACGGCCTGCGGGAGCTGCTGGAGATGGTCAAGACGCCCGAGCAGGCGATCTTCTCCGGGATGTACGAGGTGCGGCCGGGGCAGACCGTACGGATTACCCGGCAGGGGGTCGTCAAGCGCCGCTACTGGCAGTTGGAGGCCCGGGAGCACACCGACGACCTGGACACCACCATCGCCACGGTGCGCGGTCTGCTCGACGACATCGTCGAACGGCAGATCGTCGCCGACGTCCCGCTGTGCACCCTGCTCTCCGGCGGCCTGGACTCCTCCGCGATCACCGCGCTGGCACACAAGGGCCTCACCGCGCGGGGCGACGGACCGGTCCGGTCCTTCGCGGTCGACTTCGCCGACCACGGCCAGGAGTTCGACGCCAACCCGATCCGCAGCACCCCCGACGCCCCCTTCGCCCGGGACCTGGCCGCCCACATCGGCGCCGACCACCACGAGATCATCCTCGACAGCAAGGAACTCGCCGACCCCGGCCTGAGGGCCAACGTGCTGCGCGCCCTCGACCTGCCGCCGGCGTACTGGGGGGACATGTACCCCTCCCTCTACCGCCTCTTCCAGACCGTACGGGCCCAGTCGACGGTCGCGCTGTCCGGCGAGTCGGCCGACGAGCTGTTCGGCGGCTACGTCTGGCACTCCGACCCGGAGTCGATCAACGCCGACGTCTTCCCCTGGCTGACCTCCAACACCAACGCCTACTACGACGGCAAGACGCTGCTCGACCCCAGCCTGCTGAACAAGCTCGGCATGTACGGCTTCCTGCGCGACAGTTACGCCCAGGCCGTCTCCGAGACCCCGGTGCTGCCGGGGGAGAGCGCCCAGAACCGGCGGATGCGGCAGATGTGGTACGTCAACATCACCCGCTTCGTGCAGACCCTGCTCGACCGCAAGGACCGGATGAGCATGGCCGTCGGCCTGGAGGTCCGGGTGCCGTTCTGCGACCACCGGTTGGTCGAGTACGCCTTCAACATCCCCTGGGAGTTCCAGCGGTTCGACGGCCGGGAGAAGAGCGTGCTGCGCGCCGCCGTCCGGGACCTGCTGCCGCAGTCCGTCCTGGAGCGCGTCAAGGTGCCCTACCCGACCACCCAGGACCCCAGCTACGAGCGGGCGCTCCGCGCAGAGCTGGCCGACGTGCTGGCCGACCCCGGCTCGCCGGTGCTGCCGCTGCTCGACACCGCCGCCACCCGCGCCCTCCTGGACTCCCCGCTGGGCACCACCAGCGCGATGACCTCCCGCACGGGCCTGGAGATGGCGCTGCACCTCAACTCCTGGCTGACCAGGTACGACATCGCGCTGGACCTGTAAGGCCGGTTCCGCACCACCACGATCACCCACTACGACGGGAGCACCATGCACGACAGGTCTGCCGCCAGCACCGAGGCGGCCCGTCCCACCGGCAGGTCCGGGGGGTTACGCGTTCTGGTATTGGCGTTCGGGGTTTTCGCCGTCGGCACCGATGAGTTCGTGCTCGCCGGGCTGCTGCCCCGGCTCGGCAGTTCCATGGACATCTCGATCGCCACGGCCGGACAAGTGGTCACCGCCTTCGGGCTGACCTGCGCGCTGCTCACACCGGTGCTGGCCACCCTCACCACCGGGTGGCGGCGCCGGCCGGTCCTCCTGGGCTCCCTGCTGGTCTATCTGGTGGGCAACGTGGCCACCGCGCTCGCCCCGTCCTTCGAACTGCTGCTGATCGCGCAGATCGTGGCGGCCGCGGGCACCGGGCTGTTCGTGCCGACCGCGGCGGTCACCGCGTCCTCGATGGTGGAGCCCGAACGGCGCGGCCGGGTGCTGGCGATCGTGACCACCGGCTTCACCACGGCGACCGCCCTGGGCGCGCCCATCGGCACCGCGCTGGGCGGCCAGTTCGGCTGGCGGGCCACCATCTGGTTCGTCGCCGCACTGGCCGTCCTCGGGCTCGTCGGGGTGCTCGCCGTCATCCCCCGCACGATCGCGGCCGCGGCCGACGGAGCGGGGGCGGCCCCCGACAGCCTGCGGGACCGGATAGCGCCGCTGGCCGACCGCCGGGTGCTGCCGCTGCTGGCCACCACGCTGGCGGCGTTCGGCGGGCTCTACATCCCCTACACCTACATCGCCGCGGTCTTCGAGCCGGCCACGCACGGCAGCGCCGACGCGCTGGCGGCCCTGCTGCTCGCCTTCGGTCTGACCGGGACCGTCGCCAACCTCTGCGGCGGCTTCCTCGTCGACCGGTTCGGCGGCCGCAAGGTCGTCACCGCGGCCCTGACGCTGCTGACCGTCTGCATGCTCGTACTGCCGCTGGCCACCGGCTCGTTGGCGATCGCCCTGCCGATGGTCGTGATCTGGTCGGTGGCGGCCTGGACCATCACCGCGCCCCAGCAGTACCGGCTGATCACCCTGCGGCCGGAGTCGGCGGCGGTGCTGGTCTCGCTCAACGCGGCGATCATCTACCTCGCGATCTCGCTGTCCGGAGTGCTCGGCGCGGTCGGGATGGGCTGGGTGGGCGCCGGCCGGCTCGGGCTGATCGCGGCGGTGCTGACCGCCGCCGCCATCGTGCTGTCCGAGCTGGGCCACCGGGCGGCTCGGCGGCACACCGCACCGGCCGCGGCGGGAGCGGCCGCCGAGCCGGCCCCCGCCGAACAGGGCTGATCCGCCGGCCGGTCGGCCGATATCCTGCGGGCAGACGACGAACCGACGTGGGGATGAGCGCCGTGGACGAGACCTGGATGGCGGAGCCCGATCTCGACGACATCGACATCGGCCAGGTGCTGCAGACCCTCGCCGACCCGGTGCGGCTGCAGATCGTCCGGCGGCTCGCGGGCGTCCACGAGTCGACCTGCAAGGCGCTGGAGATGCCGGTCAAGGTCTCCACGGTCTCCCACCACATCCGGATCCTGCGGGAGAGCGGGCTGGTCTCGACGCGGCTGGACGGCAGCGCCCGCCCCAGCCGGCTGCGACGAAAGGACTTCGAGCGCCGGTTCCCGGGCCTGCTGGACGCCATCTTGCACGCACCGCCGGCCAACTCCCGCCGCTCAGCCGGCGACTGACCCCGCCCGGCCCGACAGCCGGCCCGCGCCCCGTAGGCATTCCGCACGGGGCGCGGGTCGGCTTTTCGCTGCCCACCACCGGAAATGCCCCCGGGGCCGGCGCGGATTTCCGGTGACCGCTTGCGGCCAGGCCACTATCGGGCATTGAGCGGATTCCCCGCCGCTCGCTACTGTTTTCTCAGCGCCAAAAGGGCTTTCTTTGAAGGCGATTGGGGGCTGCGCAATGGTCAGCAGTGTGGTCAAGGGCAACGACCGGTTTCTGGGAATCCTGGAACGCCTCACCACCAAGGCGATAGACGACTACTACAACCCGTACCGACTCTTCGAGTGGCCGGACAAACTCCCCGACAACATGTGGTGGATGAGTCCCGAGCTGATGACCGTCCACGGCACCGAGGCGAGCGAACGGCTCAGCCAGGAGCAGCTCTACCGGCTCTCCCGGTACGAGAGCGTCAACTTCTACAGCCTGAACGTGCACGGAATCCGGGAACTCCTCATCGAGGTCACCCGGCGGATCCACACCAAGGGATTCGAGACGCCCTCGGAGTTCTTCCACCACTTCATCGGTGAGGAGAACGAACACATGTGGTTCTTCGCGGAGTTCTGCCTCCGCTACGGCGAGAAGATCTACCGGCAGCCGCCGGCCGGGGCGCTGAGTGTCCCGCACTCGAAGGCGGAGAGCCTGTTGGTCTTCGCGCGGATCCTGATCTTCGAGGAGCTGGTCGACCACTTCAACTCCCAGATGGCCCTGGACGACCGGTTGCACGAAACGATCCGGGCGATCAACCGGATCCACCACCAGGACGAGTCCCGGCACATCGCATTCGGCCGGGAACTGGTGGAGCTGCTTTTCGAGGACCTGCAAAAGTCCGCCACCCAGGAGGAGCTCGCCTCGATATCCGAGTACCTCCGGCGGTATATGCGTTACAGCGTCGAGACGCTGTTCAATCCGCAGGTGTACCGCGACGCGGGCATTCCCGACCCGCTGGCGGTCCGCGCCGAACTCCTCGAAGCGCAGTCCCACTTGGGATTCGAGCAGCGGATCTTCCGCAAGACCCTCAAGTACCTGGAGAAGACCGGACTCGTCGGCGAGTACCAGACGGTCTCCTGACGCCGGCGGAGGTGAGGTAAGGCATGACGCAACAGACAGTCGCGACCGCGGAAGCGGATGCGGGCGTGGCATCCCCCCTGGTCATTCTCGACCCGGAACAGACCGCCCTGATCAAGGAGTTGGACGGCGTCTTCACGGGCTGGGCGACCGAGGCCGGCGCGCGGGAGATCTGCCCGCCACCGCTCTACCGGATCTCCGATCTCGACAAGTTCGACGTCTACACCAACTTCCCGCACCTCGCGCTGGTGGCCGGCCCGCTCGACCCCGCGCGGGTGGTCGATCGGGCCCCGGGCGCCGGCTTCGAGGCCGAGGGCCTGCGCAGCGTTCGGCTGGGGCTCTCGCACGCGACGTGCTACGGCGCCTACCTCTTCTACGAGGGCGCGACGGTGGCCCCCCAGACACTGCTGACGCTGGTCAACCGCTGCTTCCGCAACGAGGACCACTACAGCGGACTGCGCCGGCTGATGAGCTTCCAGATGCGCGAGATCGTCGCGCTCGGCTCCTTCGACCACACCCAGCGAATACTGGAGTGCTTCACCCGCAGGATCGAGGAATTCGCCTCGGCGCTCTCGGTGAAGCTGGAAAAGGTGCCCGCCTCGGACCCCTTCTTCCAACGGGACGGCCAGCGGGCCCTCATGCAGAAGGTCAGTCCCGTCAAGTACGAGTTCCAGCACGGCGACCTCGCCATCGCCTCGGTGAACACCCACCGGAACTTCTTCGGCGAGCGCTGCGAAATCCGGCTGCCGGACGGTGCGTTCGCCTCCACCAGCTGTGTCGCCTTCGGCCTGGAACGCTGGCTGGACGTCCTGACCGAGCTGCACGACGGGGATGCCGTAAGCGCCGCGGAAAGCGTGCGCACGGCGGCCCGCGCGGTGGCCTGACATGCTGCGGGGCCGGATCGGCGTCGACCTCGTACCGCTGGAGAGGGTACGGGAGTTGGCGTCGCAGGACGGCAGCCCCCTGCTCCGCAGAATGCTCACCGCCGAGGAGCTGAACCTCGCCTACGACCCCACCCGGCCGGATATCCCCGGAATAGCCGGACGGATCGCGGCGAAGGAAGCGGTGTTCAAACTCTTCCGGAGTTCCGGGGAAACGCTGCCCTGGCTCGACACCAGAATCCTCAAGGCCCCCGGAGGCCGACCCACGGTCCATCTCGCGGGCCGCGCCGCACGGCTCGCCACCGCGTCCGGGCTCGGCCCGATAGAGGTGAGCATTTCGCACGACGGGCCCTATGCGATGGCCGTCGCCTGCTCCCTCGGACCGGACCCGGAAGCAACTGACCGACATCACACACCCGATGACCACGCATCAGGAGGAATCATGGCCTCGAACACCATCGGCGACGTCCACGACTGGATTCTGAGCAAGCACCCGGAGCGGACCTCGATCGCCCCCGACGAGAACCTCGTCGACAGCCGACTGGTCGACTCGCTCTCCTTCGTCGAATTGGTCTACATCATCGAGTCGGCCAGCGGCGTCGAGGTCGACTTCGACGCCATCGACATGAAGGACTTCCAGACCCTCTCCTCGATCGAGAAGGCGTTCTTCCACTGAACACCCCTCCCCGGCCGGGACAGCGGATCACCCATGGAAAGGAGTGCAGACGATGAGCCTCGCCGCGACGCTGGAGCGCATTGATTCCTTCGTTCCCGAAAAGGAGGTGAAGATCGAACAGGTCGCGGAGAGCCTGGGGCTGAGGCGCCCCGAAGTGGGGGTGTTCCGGAAGATCTACGGGCTCGACCGCCTCCGGTTCGACCCGGACCTGAACCTCTTCGACCTGGTGCTCCCGGCCGCCCGAAAGGCCCTGTCGGCGCTGCCCGAGGGCGGCCGGGTCAGCCAGGTGATCTTCGCCCACACCACGCCGACCCTCACCCCGCCGCACCTCGAACCGGCGCAGATCATCCGGGACCGCCTCGGCCTGTACGACGCCGAGGCGTTCGCCCTCAACCAGCAGGCGTGCGTGAGCAGTCTGGGCGCCCTCGACCTCGCCGCCGAACTGCTGCGGGCCGAGGGGGAGCCGGGCAGCCACGCCCTGATGGTCACCGGCGAACGGGCCTTCTCCCCGAAGGTCCAACTGATCCCGGACACCGCGATCATGGCCGATGCGGCCTCCGCGTGCCTGCTCACCCTGGGCGGGGCCGGCGACACCGTGGAGTCCTTCGTGACCCGCACCCGCGGGGAGTTCTCCGAGGGCCTGCTCCAGGGCAAGGAGCAGACCCAGCGGTTCGGCCAGCTCTACGCCCCGCTGCTCGCCGAGGTGATGCGGGAGGCGGCGGCCGGGGCCGGGCTGGACTTCGACGACATCGACCTGGTGATCCCGCACAACGTCAACGCGATCTCCTGGCGCAACACCATCAAGGAGATGGGCGCCGACCCCGCCCGCTTCTTCCTGGACAACGTCCCGGAGTTCAGCCACTGCTTCGCCTCCGACGTCTTCCTCAACTACACCACCTTGCGGGACGCCGGCCGACTGGTCGACGGCGGGCGCTACCTGCTGGTCTCGGTCGGCCTGGGCGCCACCTTCGGCGCCATGGTGCTCACCCACCGGAAGCGCTGAGCCGATGACCGACACCACTGGCAGCACCTACACGGCGCAGCTCAAGGCCGCCCTCACCGGCCGGCCCGACGCCCCCTTCGTCTGGCTGTGCAACTTCGAGGTCGAGGAGCGGTGGGCACAGGGATACCCCGGTCTGCCCGCCGCCCGGGTGGCCGGCGCCGCCCCCACCGTCCAACGGATGGAGGAGCTGGGCGCGTTGCTCGCCGACCCGTCCGACCACCTCCTGCTCGACCAGCACCTGGCGCCCGCCTTCCGGGCCTACGCCGACCGGATCGGCCTGGGTGCGCCGGCCGAGCTGGTGACGCCGGCGCCGGCCGGCCCCGGCGGCACCAGCCAGGCCGTGCTGGACTCGCCCGAACTCCTGGCGCGGCTGGGCAAGATCGCCGCGGACGGCGGATATCTGATGCCGATGGGCACCTCGGCGGCCGAGCAGAAGATCGCGGAGGCCACCGGGCTGCGGCTGGCGGTGCCCGCCGCGGACACCTTCGAACGGGTCAACAGCAAGATCTACAGCCGTCGGTTGGTGGACGAGCTGGGGCTGCGCGCCGTCCCCGGCTTCTGCTGCGAGACCACCGGGGAGCTGCGCCGGGCGCTGACCGAGGGCATCGCCGACGGGCCGCTGATCGTCAAGGACGCCTACGGGGTGTCCGGCAAGGGCCTGGTGGTGCTCGACGGCCCGGCCAAGGCGGAGCGGCTGCTGCGGATGGCCGACCGCCGGGCCCGGCGCACCGGCGACGACGCGCTGCACGTCGTCGTGGAGCGGTTCCTGCCCAAGGAGGCCGATCTCAACTACCAGTTCACGATCGACCGCACAGGCCAAGTCCGGTTCGACTTCGTCAAACAGGCCCTGACCGAGGGCGGGGTGCACCTCGGCCACCTGATGCCCGCCGACCTCACCGAGGGCCAGCGACATCAGCTCCGCGACGCGGCCGAGCGGATCGGCGCCCGGCTCTTCCACGACGGGTTCTTCGGCGTCGTCGGGGTGGACGCGCTGCTCGGTGCCGACGGGCTGCTGTACCCCGTACTGGAGATCAACGCCCGGCTGAACATGTCCAGTTACCAGGGGCGGATCACCGAGCGGTTCGCCGGCCCCAAGAGCCACGCGCTGGCCCGGCACTACCCGCTCAGGCTGCGGCGAGAGGTCTCCTTCGAGGAGGTGACGTCGGCCCTCGGCCCGCTGGCCGCGCCCCCCACCGGGGGCACGGGTGCGGTCCTCACCTGCTTCGGCACCGTCAATGCCCAGGCGGGCACCGCCAGTCCCTTCCCGGGACGGCTCTACGCGCTCCTGGTGGCCCCCGGCCGCGCGGAGCTGCACGCACTGGACCGCCGCATCACCGAAGCGCTCCGCCCGCTCGACACCGCCGGGAGTACACCATGACCAGCACGGAACGCCACATCCAAGGGGTGCCGGTCTCCAGCATCGGCGAGCGGTTCGGCACCCCGCTGTTCGTCTACGACGCGGAAGTGCTGCGCGCCACCTACGAGGAACTGCGCACCCTGCTCCACCCCGCCATCGACATCTTCCTGTCCCTCAAGGCCAACCCCAACCTCAGCATCTGCTCCTACCTCGGCTCGCTCGGCGCCGGCGCGGAGGTCTCGTCCCTGGTGGAGCTGCTGACCGCCCAACGGGCCGGCATCGCGGCAAAGGACACCATCTTCCTCGGCCCCGGCAAGACCACCGACGAGCTACGGGCCTGCCTCGCCGCCGACCTGTACGCCGTGGTCTGCGAATCGCTCGCGGAGGTACGGGAGGTGGAACGGCTGGCCGCCGAGGTCGGCCGGACCGAGGTCCCGGTGATCCTCCGGGTCAACCCGGACTTCCACACCAAGGGCTCCGGGCTCGCGATGGGCGGCAAGCCCCGCCAGTTCGGCATCGACGCGGAGGTGCTGCGCACCTCGCCCCGGGAGCTGGCCGGACTGCGCCGGGTCCGGATCCGCGGCATCCACGCCTACATGGGCACCCGGTTCCTCAACCACCAGGACCTGGTGCACAACACCGCGCAGATCCTGGAGCTGGCCGACGCCCTCGCCGACGACCTCGGCATCCCGCTGGAGGCCGTCGACTTCGGCGGCGGGTTCGGCGTCGCCTACTTCGACAACGAGACCGACCTCGACCTCAAGGCCCTCGCCGCCGGCATCAACGAGGTCGTCGAACCCTTCGTCGCCGCCCACCCGGGCTGCCGGCTGATCAACGAACTCGGTCGCTACCTCACCGCGTGGTGCGGGACGTACGTCGTCCGGGCGCTGTACGTCAAGGAGTCGGTGGGCGAGCGGTTCGTGGTGGCCGACGGCGGCACCAACCACCACATGGCCGCGGTCGGCGTCGGCAGCTTCGTCAAGCGCAACTTCCCGCTGCGCTCCCTGACCCGCTATCAGGACGAGCCCACCGGCTGGTACACCGTCACCGGTCCGCTGTGCACCCCCAACGACGTCATCGGCAAGCGCGTCGCGCTGCCCGAGGTCGCCCCCGGCGACCTGCTGGGCGTCGAGCGCTCCGGCGCCTACGGACCCAGTGCGTCCCCCGGCCTCTTCCTCAGCCACGGATTCCCGGCCGAGGTCCTGGTCCACGACGGCGTCGCCCATCTGGTCCGGGAGCGCGACACCAGCGAGGACCTGCTGGCCCGACAACGACTCGTCCCCTTCCCGCCCGTACACCGACAGGAGTGAGTGGCAATGGACCGTCAGCACCTGATGAAGGCGGCCGGGGCCGCCCTGAGCGAGGTCCTCGAACGCGAGGTCACCGGCCTCACCGAGGCCACCCGGCTCTTCGAGGACCTGCACCTGGACTCCACCTCCGTCCTGGAGCTGCTGATGGCGCTGGAGGACGCCATGGGGCTCGAAGTCGACCCCGAAGACCTCGACATGGACGACTTCGCCACGGTCGGCACCCTCCTGACCTACCTGGAGTCCCAGCCGGACGCCACCGCCCCCACGACCCCGTAAGGAGCGCCCATGCCCTCGTTACGCGCCGCCGCATCGGTGCTCGCACCGCCGCACCAGCCGTACGACGACGACCCCTCGATGCTCGCCTTCTACCGGGACCTGGTCGAGCCGTTCGGCTCGACCGTGGACGAGGACCTGCTGCGCGCCGCGCCGCACGTCAGCCACCGCGACCTGGTGGACCACCTGGCCGGGGACGACGCCCTCAAGGACGCCCGCCCGGAGCTGATCGTGCTGGCCTCCGCGCTGCCGGACCTCCACCCCTTCACGATGGTCGCCCCGCACCTCAACATGCGGTTCGGCAACCGCGCCACCAGCTTCGGCATCTGTGGGCAGGGTCTGGCCGCGCCGTTCACCGCCCTGCGGACCGTGGCCGCCTTCCAGCGCGCCGGCCGCTGCGATCAGGCGCTGATCGCCGTGCTCGAACAGACCACCCTGCCCACCTACCACCCGCTCACCCACCAGACCCCGCTGAAGGACTCCGCGGTCGGGCTCCTCCTGGGCTCCGGCGACGGGCCCCGACTGGGCGGGGTGGAGACCGTCCCGTTCGGCACCCCGGTCGCCGACCGGCTGACCCAACTCGCGGACGAGGACGCGCTGTTGGTGCTCGGCCCGGGCGTCGACCCGACGGGCCTGCCGGCCACGGTGCGGACCTATCAGGCCGGTACCGGCACGTACTGCACCAGCGTCTGGCTCGCTCTCGCCGACCACTGGCGCGCCTGGCAGCACGACCACGCCACCGTCGTGCTGTGCGACACCGACGTCCGCACCGGCCGCACCCACCTGGCCGTGCTGCGCGCGGCGGCCGCCCCGGAGCCCGGTGCGCCGGCCGGTCGCCGGGCCGCACTGGCGGCCGGCCGCTAGGGCCCGCCGATGTGGATCGGGCTCGACGCGCTGCACACGGACGAGCTGGACCGGCTGCTCGCCCGCCCCTGGTTCCGCGCGTACACCTACGCACCGGAGGAGCTGGCACTGGCCGACTCCTTCGGGCCCGAGCGGGCCCGGGAGTTCCTCGCCGGCCGCTTCGCCGGCAAGGAGGCGGTGCTCAAGGTGCTGCGCCCCGGGGCCGGCGGGCGCATCCCCCCGCGGCAGGTGGCCATCGTCCGGACCGGCGGCGGGGCGCCGCTGGTCCGGCTGAGCGGGGCGGCCGCCCGTCGGGCCGCGGAACTGGAGCTGGCCGAGGTGAGCCTGTCCATCTCCCACAAGGGCGACTTCGTCGTCGCCGCGGCGATGGCGCTGGCCGAGGGGGTGGAACCGGACCTCACACCGCCGTGACCGCATCAACTCGCCCAAGCCAGCCCGGACTTGGTGCCAACCACAGAGAGCGAGGCATCCGATGACCACAGAGGCAACCGGGCGGGCGAACGGCTGGGTGCAGGTGCCGCACCCCGCGCAGTGCCCCCGCCTGCGGGTGGTGTGCGCCCCGCACGCCGGCGCCTCCGCGAGCGCCCTGAACCACCTGGCCCAGGCGCTGGCCCCGTCCGCGGAGGCACTGCTGATCCAGTACCCCGGGCGGCAGGGCTTCCGCGGCGAGCCGCTGATCGGCGACATCGGCACCCTGGCCGGACGGATCCGGGACGCGCTCGGACCGTGGACCGACCGGCCGCTGGCGGTCTACGGCCACAGCATGGGTGCCGCCGTCGCCTTCGAGGTGGCCCGGCGGCTGGAGGGCGGCGGCGTCCCCGTGCACCGGCTGATCGTCTCCGGACGGCGCGCCCCCGCCACGGGGCTGGGCCTCACGCCGCCCCCGGACGACGAGATCGTGGCCGAGCTGAGGGAACTCGGGACCGTGCCGCCCGCCCTCCTGGACCGCCCCGGCTTCCGCAAGTCGATCCTGTCGGTGCTCCGGAACGACTACGAGGCGAACGCGGCGTACCGCTGCCCGCCGGACACCACCGTGAACTGCCCGATCACCTTCCTCGTCGCCGACGCCGACCCGTACATCGACCCCGGGACGCCGGCCGCCTGGGAGGCCCATACGAAGGGGGGCTTGAGGACCGTCCGCTTCACCGGCGGACATTTCTTCCTCGACGACCACCTCGCGGAGGTGGCCGCGGAGATCACCGCGACCAGCACGCCCTGACGGACCCCTGACAGCCCGCGAAAACGCCTGCGGGCGCCCCTGACATCCGGACGGAAAGGAACGCGAACACCGTGAAGACCGTTTCCCACACCTCCCAATGGACCGCCGCGGCCCGCGCGTTGGAGACCGAGCGCGACCGCGACCCCCTCTTCCAGGACCCGCTGGCGCGGAAGCTGGCGGAGCCGGACGGGTTCGAGCTGCTGGACAAGTACGGCGGCGGCGGGCTGGTCGAGTTCGTGGCGATCCGCACCCGCTACCTGGACGACGCGGTCACCACCCGCCTCGACGCCGGCATCCGCCAGGTCGTCTTCATCGCCGCGGGCATGGACACCCGTGCCTACCGCCTGAGTTGGCCGGACGACGCGGTCGTCTACGAGGTGGACCACCACGCCCTGGTCGACGAGAAGGAGGCCCGTCTCGAAGCCCTCGGGGCCAAGCCCGCCGTCGAACTGCGCCGGGTCCGCGCCGACTTGGCCGGCGACTGGCTTCCCGAGCTGAAGAAGGCGGGCTTCGACCCGGACAAGCCCACCCTGTGGGTCGCCGAGGCGCTGCTCTTCTTCCTGACCCCCGAGCAGTCGGCCACCCTGCTGCGGACCCTGCACGCCGGCTCGGCACCGGGCAGCGAACTGTCCCTGGACATCCTCAGCAAGCAACTGCTGCGCAGCCCGGCCACCCAGTTCTTCCTGGCGGCCCTGAAGGCCGACGGCATTCCGTGGCTCTTCGGCACGGACGAGCCCGAGGCGTTCCTCGCCGCCAACGGCTGGACCCTGCGCGAACTCAAGGAACCGGGAGAGCCGGGCGCCGGCGAGGGCCGCTGGCCGTACGCGGTGCAGCCCCGCTCGGAGAAGGGCGTCTCCCGCAACTGGCTGATCCGCGCCGAGGTCTCCCCGAACCACCCCGCCTGACAGCCCGCACCCCCACCCCGTCCGGCCGGTCCCTGCCTGGGGCCGGCCGGCGGAGCACCGCGCGAAGGGGCCGCCGGCGCGAGCGCCGGCGGCCCCTTCGGGTGCGCGGTCAGTGGCCCTTGCGGATGCCAGGACCTAGCGCTCGATGAGCGCGAACAGGCCCTCCCAGCGCCCCACGATCTCGTCGGTGGAGAACCGCTGGATGTTCTCCCGGGCCGCGACGCCCATCCGGTCCCGCAGCTCCTGGTCCGACATCAACGTGTCCAAGTGTCGGGCGAATTCGGTGATGTTGCCCGGAGGCGCCAGGAAGCCGTCGATGCCGTCGGTGATGATCTCGCGCACGCCCGGCGCCACGTCGAACGCCACGCACGGCACCGCGGTGGCCATCGCCTCCATGGGGGCGAGCGGGAAGCCCTCGCCGCGCGAGCTCAGCGCGAAGACCGCGCTCTGACGCAGCGCCCCGGTCACATCGCTGGTCCGCCCCATCCACTCGACCGAATCGGTCACCCCGAGCTCCGCGGCCAGCTTGCGCAGCGCCTCGGCCTCCTCACCGGAGCCGTAGATCCGCAGCGTCCAGTCCGGGTGCTGCGGGGCGACCCGCGCCCACGCCTCCAGGAGCAGGTCGACGCCCTTCTCCTCGTGCAGCCGGCCGATGCTGGTGACGACCTTCTGCGCGCGCTCGGAGGGGACTTCGGGGAAGAACGGCAGCGGGTTCGGCATGAAGCCGACGTTGTCCATCCGCTGCCGGATCCACTTGTCGGCGTCCTCCCGGGTGAGCGGCAGCATCCGGTCGACGTCCTGGTAGAACCGCTTGACGCGGGCGAACCGGGAGGACTTGCGGCAGGTCTCGAAGGACTCGTGGCTCATGCCGATGACCGGCAGCCCGGCGGTGTCCGCCAGCGCCACCCACTCCATCGCCCACACCTGGGTGACGATCACCACGCCACCCGGCCGCGCGGCCCGGAACAGCGCGCTCATCTTGGCGGCCTGCTCGTGCATCCCGGCCTCGCGGGCGGCCCGGCGGCGCTGCTCGACGACGTTCAGCTTGTCCTTCAGGCCGCGCACCGGGCGGACGCTCGGCGGGTGCACGTCGTAGAGCGTGGTGGTCCGGTACGGCAGGTCCGGGCCGAGCTCGTGGACCCGGCCCTCGGGCGGCGGCACGATCCCGATGACGTGCACCCGGTGGCCCCGCTCGGCGAACAGCCGGGCCATCTGGTGCGACCAACTGGTGATGCCGCCCAGCTCGTTGACGCTGTTGGAGACGAAGAAGATGTCCCGCGGCTCGGCTGCGTTCGACTTGGTCATCAACGGCTCCACTGCGCAAAGAACTGGTCGACGATGCTCTGTGCGGCGTCGCCCTGGTCGTATTCCCCGAACTTGGCGACGAATTCCTTGCGGTCCTTGGCGTATTCCTGCTGCTGGGACTCGAAAGACTTGAGGGTCTCGAAGAAATCTTCCTCGGTGCGCACTACCGGGCCCGGCGCGTGTTCCAGCAGATCGAAGTACGTTCCGCGGCCCTCGTGCACATATTCGTCGTAGTCGTAGGTGAAGAACACCAACGGCCGGTCCAGCAGCGCGTAGTCGAACATCACCGACGAATAGTCCGTGACCAGGCCGTCGGCCAGCTGAAGGATCGGGGTGATGTCGTGGCGCGCGGAGACGTCGATGACCCGGCTCTGGACGGTCGGCGGCAGCACCACGTGGTTGAGGTAGTGCGAGCGCACCAGCAGGACGTAGCGGTCGCCGAACTCGTCGGCGAAGCGCTCCACGTCGAAGGGGAGCGCGAACCGGCCGTGCCGGCCGCCCGCCTTGCGGAACGTCGGCGCGTACAGCAGCACCTTCTTGTCGGCCGGAACGCCCAGCTCCGCCGCCAGCGGGCCGCGCTCGCGGTGGCCGGACTCGGCCTCCTTCAGCCGGGCCCGCACCAGGGCGTCGTTGCGCGGGTAGCCGACCCGCAGCAGGGTCTTCTCCTTCAGCCGGAACGCCTTGGCCAGCGTGCGCGCGTCGTGCTCGGTGCGGCACAGGAACCGGTCGAAGCGGTCCAACGAGCGCTGCTGCTCGGCCTGTTGCTGACGGGTCTGCGCCTTGAGCGAGGGCTGGTCGAAGCCCATGTTCTTCAGCGCCGAGCCGTGCCAGGTCTGGATGTAGGTGGTCTCGGGGCGCTTGGTCAGCTTCAGCGGGTAGCTCTGGTTGTCCACCCAGAACTCGGCCTGGGCCAGCGCCTTGAGGTACGGCAGCGACCAGCGCTTGACCAGCGTGGCGTCCTTGGGGAAGTCCTTGGGGGACCCGGCGTACGCCCAGATCGCCTCGAACTTCAGGCCCTGCCGGCGCATCTCCTCGTAGATCGCGCGCGGGCTGTCGCTGTACTGCTTGCCCAGGTGGCTCTCGAAGACCACCGTGCGCTTCTTGATCGGCAGCCGGCTGAACACCTCGTGGTACGCCCGGAGCTTGGTGTCCCCGGAGGTGAGCGTCTTGCGCAGCGCCTTGGCCTTGCGGTAGCCGGCCTTGGCCAGCGTCCCGGGCTTGCCGCGGACGCCCTTGGCGATGAACTCCTGCACCCGCTCGGCGCTCTGGCTCTCGCTGATCAGGCGGAACGCCAGGTGGCCCTTGGAGGAGATGTGCGGCTCGATGTGGTCGGCGACCATCCGGGTCAGCCGCGGGCGGACCGGCAGCGGCCCGCCGGCCAGCTCGGTGTCGGCGACGGTGAGTCGGGACGTGGTGAGCTTCCCGTCCGCCTTCAGGCGCAGCCGGACGTCCCAGATGGAGTCGACGATGCCGAGCGGGCGCAGCGTGCCGGTGACGTCCGCGTCGGTCTCCCAGACCACCGCGTCGCCCTCGTGGCGCACCGAGCGCACCGGGAAGGTGAAGGACTGCAGGCTGCGGCGGCGGGCGCTGAACTCCAGCTCGGCGGAGAGCTTGGCACCCTCGGGGATCACGCCGAGCGGGTTGGTGATCCGGCCGGCCAGCGAGACGGTGGTGCCGGACTCGGCGAAGGAGGTCAACTGGTTGCGCAGGAACAGCTGGTTGACCGGCTTCTCGTGGTAGCCGATCTCGGTCACGTCCAGCACCTCGCGGCCGAACGCGTCGTCGAGGTGCCCGTCGCACCAGTAGATCCGGCCGTCGCGCTGGGCCAGCGGCGAGGAGAGCTTGTCGCGGTTGATGAGGGTGTCGACCGCCGGGATGAGGTTGTCCCAGTCGCCCTTCTGGAGCAGGTAGGCGCAGATGGCCTGTATCGGCAGGACCCGCTCGTACGCCTCCGGGGAGATGCCGGCGAGGTACTCCTGGGAGAGCTCGGCGAACTCCCGGCGGTACGCCTCGTCCCGGAAGGGCAGGTCCCGCAGGTGCAGCACCAGGTCGTGCTTGAGGAACTTGACGTCCTTGGCGAGCTTCATCTCGGTGAGCCCGCGCTCCGCCAGCGCGGCGTCGATCCGCCGGTGGACCTCCAGCCGGTGGATGTAATTGGTCATCTCGTGCCGTCGGTTCGTCACCGACTTCACGGCGGACTTCTCGAAGACGTTCCAGAAGTAGACCTGATTGGGAATCAGCGTGATGCGGTTCGCCGCGAGGTAGGCGTCCGCGATAAACATCAGGTCCTCGTAGAACATCCCCTTGGGGAAGCGGAGGTCGTTCTCGATGAGGAATTCGCGGCGGTAGCACTTGTTGGTGGAGAGGGTGTCCCACACAAAAAGGTCCGGCAATTCCGTGACCGACTCCAGGGTGCGGGTCGTGGAATAGAGCCAGTTGTACCACTCGTCGCGCTTCTGGTTCCGGGTGTCCCGGTGAACGCGCACGCAGAGGCCGGAGACGATGTCCGCCTCGGTTTCCTCGGCGGCCGCCAGCAAATTGCGGCAGGCGTTGTGCTCCAGGACGTCATCGCTGTCCAGGAACATGACGTACTGTCCGCGCGTGTGCTGAATGCCGGCGTTCCGCGGCTCGCCGCCGGCGCCGCTGTTCTCCGGCAGTTGGAAAGCTCTGACGCGGCCGGGGTGGGCGGCCGCGAGCTCCTGCGCGACGTCGAAAGAACGGTCGGTGCTGCAGTCGTCGACGATCACCACCTCGACGTCCCGAAGCGTCTGGTCCAGGACGGACTGGACCGCGGTCGGCAACCGGTCGGCGTCGTTGTAGACAATGACGACTACTGAGACGTCAGGCACAGGCACCTCAACCCTCTTTCGCTGCTGTTTGCGGCCAGAATAGCCCCATCTACACATGGGGTTTACGACCACCCGCACCCGGTCTGCTACACGTGGTGACGGAGTGCCGCCCGAGGAAGGGCAGGTTCCGGCTAGCAGGTATGACGACGACGATGGTCAATCGGTTGCACGTCAGTGGGTGCGGTCGGATCTTTATCGGATTCCGATCATGCCGGTGACCCCGACCTCTCGGAGTTGACGGGGTGGGGAAATGTCGTTCGAGAGCGAGCGGAAAAGATCGATTACCCGGATTTTGTCCGGACGATCCGGCGGGCCGTTGTGCCCGTCCGGCCGCCCCGAAGTGGCACATGACACAGCGGCAGGTGGGCGGGCGGAGTGACGAAGGCGACGCCGTCCGCGTAGGAAGGGCGTGAAGACGGGCACCTCCGTACGCCGTTGAGCGTCCTCTAGGGAGAGGACGTGTCGACCGCGGCGCGGGGGAAGATCCTGCCCAAGGACGAGAGACGTGTCTTTGCCAAGCCATTACGCTTGCGGGCAAGGCCGCGCAGGGCGGCCATGGAGGAGTGAGATGAGGAGCAGCAACCCGGTCTTCTCGCGACGGGGGTTCAGCCGAGGCACCGGCTACGCGGGCTTCAACGCGCCGCCGCAGGCCGGGGGCCCCGCCGCCAACCCCTACGCCGGAGCCAACCCGTACGCGGGGACCAACCCGTACGCCACCGAGGCGCCGCAGTACGCGCCGCAGCACACCCCGCAGACCCGCCCGATGACGATGGACGACGTCGTCACGCGCACCGGCCTGACGCTCGGCACGGTCATCGTCGGCGCCACCGTCGGCTGGCTGTTCCTCACCGGCCAGCTCGGCTTCGCCATCGGGGCCGGCCTGGCGGCGACGGTGCTGGGCTTCATCCAGTCCTTCATGCGCAAGCCGGTCCCGGCGCTGATCCTGGGCTACGCGGCGCTCGAGGGCGTCTTCCTGGGCGCGCTCAGCGGCTTCCTCAACGGCCTGCCGAAGCTCAGCGGCGCGCCGATGCAGGCGGTGCTGGGCACGATGGCGGTGTTCGTCGCCATGCTGATCGCCTACAAGACCCGGATCGTGCGGGTCACCGAGCGGTTCACCCGCTTCGTGATGATCGCCGCGCTGGGCTTCGTGCTGCTGTCGCTGGTGAACCTGCTGTTCATGGTGTTCGGCGGGGGTGACGGCCTCGGCTTCCGCAGCGGCGGCCTGGGCATCCTCTTCGGCGTCGTCGGCATCTGCCTCGGCGCGGCCTTCCTCGCCATGGACTTCAAGCAGGTCGAGGACGGCATCGCCTACGGCGCGCCGCGCGAGGAGTCCTGGCTGGCCGCGTTCGGCCTGACCATGACCCTGGTGTGGATCTACTGGGAGATGCTGCGGCTGATCTCGATCCTGCGCGGCGACTGACGCGGATCGACACCCCACCGCACGAGACGGACGAGGGGCCCGTGGGCGACTGCCCGCGGGCCCCTCGCGCGTTGTGGACGCGGTGCGTCGCCGGGGTTTACAACTTGCGGGCGGCGCGCCGGAGATCGTGTTCATGCACGATCGCCTTGGCGTGGCCGTAGGAGAGGTCGTGCGCGCCGCGCAACCAGCTCACCTTTTCGTCGAAGCGGATCAGGGCGGGGCCTTCGTCGACGGTGCGGAGCCATTCTGAGATATCCCTGCCGGTGCAGTGCGGGATACGGGAGAGCATGTTCCGGTGGGTTTCTTCGGAGAAGGACTGGGACATCGGCGCCTCCCGGACGCGGTCGATGCTGGTTCTTCCGCTCACCGTGCCTGAGCGTTCGGGCATTGGCAACCACCCGTGAGTTGCGCTTAGGCTCACGACGTGCTTGACGTGACGCCTTTGCAGACCGCCGTGGACGCGCTCGCCGACCGCCTGAGGGCGCTGCCGCAGAGCGCCCTCGGCCGCGGTGCCGCGGCCGAAGGGCTGGCGCTGGCGCGGGAGTTGGCGAACCGCGCGCAGCGTATCGAACGCCCCGGGCAGCGGCCGGTGGAACTCCCGGACGCCGGGATGTTCGCGGTCGGTGACCAGTTGGCGGTGGCCGGCCACGACCTCGTCGAGGCGCTGCGGGCCGCCGCGGCGGGCGGGGAAGCTGACGCGAATGCGGCCCCCGCAAAGGAGTTGGCGGGGGCCGTGCGGCGGGTGCGGGAGGTCGCTCAGAGCGAGGCGATGACCCGGTCGGCGAGGATGTAGACGTTCTCGTCGCGGCGCGCGCCCCAGGAGAACGTCAGCGCATAGGCGCCGGAGATGCCCGAGCCACCAAGCAGCACCGGGGCGTGGCCGTCGCGCAGCGCCTCGGCGACGCTCTCGGCGGTCTCGCGGTGTCCGGGGGTCAGACAGAGCGTGGTGCCGTCGGCGAAGACGTAGACGTCCAGGGTGCCCAGCGGGCCGGGGCGGACGTCGGAGAGCGGGGTGCCCTCGTCGGCCAGTTCGGTCAGGCGCGCGACGGTGCGCTCGTGGTCGCCGACCGCGGGGGCGGGGGAGAAGTCCGGGTGCGAGGGGTGGCGCCGGCGGGCGGCGGCCAGCTCGGCGGACTCGGTCTCCTCGGCCAGCTCGAACTCCGGCGCGTCCAGGGCCTCCAGGGCCTCGACGGACTCCAACGCCTCCAGCGACTCCACCGATTCCAGCGCCTCGACGGGCTCCAGCGCGGGCAGCGGCTCCAAAACCTCCGGGCCCAACAGCGACTCCAGCCCGGCCAGATCGGCCTGGCGCGGCACGAACGGATGGCCGCCCTCGCCGTCCAGGTCCAGCCGCTCGGTGTGCTCCCGGCGCCCCTCGCGGCCGTCGAGCGGGCCGTCGTCGAAGCTGGGCAGCGGGCCGGACAGCGACGGCGCGTCCGCGGCGTCCCGGGCCTCCTGGGCGGCCCAGAAGGCGCGCGCCTCGGCCAGTTCCCGCTCCCGCTCCTCGGCCAGCGCGTCCGCGACGGCGGCGCGTATGTCCGCGAGCGGGGTCTCGACGGCCGGCACGCCACGGGCCGCCGGGACCGCCGCGGCGGTCGTGCCGGTGGCCTCCGCGCGCACGGCGACGAGCTCGGCGTGCAGCGCGGTGAGCTGGCGGCGCAGTGCCCGGGCGGTGTGCAGGGCGGCGGCGCCCAGCACCACGCCGACTGCCGCGGCCAGCAGCAGGACGAGGGTGGTGACAGTCATGCCGAAACCTCGCTTCGCTCAAGCCCCGCCTCGCGAGGGGCGCACCTTTCGGTGGTTCGCTCACTTCCGGGCATACGCACACACTCTCGCGGACCGGTCACCGGCGTACTCCCGATAGCAGATTGTTCTCCGACTTCCTACAACAGCGTGACCTAGGTCGGCGACCGTTCGCAGGGTGGTATGTCCTGAAATGGGGCGCAGTTAGGGGCTCGTGAGGTGTGGTGCCCCATGGCTGAGCTGCAAGAACGCTGTTCCGTCGGGATGTTGGTCACAATCCTGGGGGCGATTGGGTCGCGATCTTGTCACCGAGTGGCCTGGGTCACGCGTCGTCGCGGAGGGTGCCCGGGTGAGCGCGAAGGGTGCGCGGGGAACGGCAGTTGGTCCGTTTCCCACGCACCCTCTAGGCACGCGTGCTCGCGTCGCTCAGCTCAGCCGCGCGTGCTTGTGGTCGCGCCGAACTTCGCCTTCGCTGCGCTACGGCTCAGCTCAGCCGCTCGATCACCATCGCCATGCCCTGGCCGCCGCCGACGCACATGGTCTCCAGGCCGAACTGCTTGTCGTGCCACTGGAGGGAGTTGATGAGGGTGGTGGTGATCCGGGCGCCGGTCATGCCGAAGGGGTGGCCGACGGCGATCGCGCCGCCGTTGACGTTCAGCCGGTCCTCGTCGATGCCCAGGTCGCGGTAGGAGGGGATCACCTGGGCGGCGAACGCCTCGTTCATCTCCACCAGGTCGATGTCGGAGACCGACAGGCCGGCGCGCTTCAGGGCCTGCCTGCTGGCCTCCACCGGGCCGTAGCCCATGATCTCGGGGGAGAGCGCGGAGACGCCGGTGGAGACGATCCGGGCCAGCGGGGTCAGGCCCAGCTCGCGGGCCTTGGTGTCGGACATGATCACCAGCGCCGCGGCGCCGTCGTTCAGCGGGCAGCAGTTGCCGGCGGTGACCAGGCCGTCGGGGCGGAACACCGGCTTCAGGCCCTGCACGCCCTCCAGGGTGACGCCGGCCCGCGGACCGTCGTCCTTGGCCACGACCGTGCCGTCGGGGAGCGTGACCGGGGTGATCTCCCGCTCCCAGAAGCCGTCCTTGATCGCCTGCTCGGCGCGGTTCTGCGACCGGACGCCGAACTCGTCCATCTCCTGGCGGGTGATGCCCTTGAAGCGGGCGAGGTTCTCCGCGGTCTGCCCCATCGCGATGTACGCGTCCGGGATCCGGCCGTCCTCGCGCGGGTCGTGCCAGTCGGTGCCCTCCTGCTCGGCGCGGGCGGCGGTGTGCGCCTCGGCCTCCGCGAAGAGCGGGTTGTGGGTGTCGGGTTGACCGTCGGAGCTGCCCTTGACGCTGCGCGAGACGGCCTCGACGCCCGCCGAGAGGAAGACGTCGCCCTCGCCGGCCTTGATGGCGTGCAGCGCCATCCGCGTCGTCTGGAGTGAGGAGGAGCAGTAACGGGTGATGGTGCAGCCCGGGAGGTGGTCCATCCCCATCTGGACGGCCACGATGCGGCCGAGGTTGTGACCCTGCTCGCCGCCGGGCAGACCGCAGCCGAGCATCAGGTCGTCGATGTCGGTCGGGTCGAGCTCGGGGACCTTGGCCAGGGCGGCCTCGATGATCGTGGCGGTGAGGTCGTCCGGGCGCAGGTCCTTGAGCGAGCCCTTGAAGGCGCGGCCGATCGGGGAGCGGGCGGCTGAGACGATCACGGCTTCGGGCATCACGGCTCCAAGGGGTGAGTAGGTGCGGCGTCCGGTGCCCCGTCCCGTGGCGGCGGTCGGCGACGGGGCGCGAACAGGGCGGACCGTCTGGGAAGTTACCTGCACGTAGTGCAAGAGGTCACGGGGTGTGCGCTGTGATGCGGGCCTCTTTTCTAAGCGGGCGCTTATGGGAACGGGTGGGGTGGTCGGGCTATTCCCCCTGGGGTCGAGCGCCGCGCCCAGGGCCCGTCCGAGGGGTCAGGGTCGGACGGGCCCTATCCCGTGACGGACGGCCGTTCCTCCGCGGCCTCCTCCGGTGCCGGGAGCTGGCGGCGCCGGCGGTGCTTGAGCAGGGCCCAGGGGGCGCGGGAGGCGGTGACCTCGGTGCCGCCCTCGGAGGCGGCCCGGGCGGCGGCCTGCTCGACCGGGAGGATGCCCTCCCGCCGGGCCGGCTCCGGCCGCTCCTCCTCGGGCCACAGCCCGAGCGCCGCGCACACCGTCGGGAACATGGCCATCGCGGCGGTGGCGTAACCCTCGGCCGAGGGGTGGTAGTTGTCCGGGCCGAACAGCTCCCTGGGGCGCGCCTCGAACTCCGGGCCCAGCAGCGCGCCGAGCGAGATCGTCCGGCCGCCGTTCTCCACCACGCCGATGGTCTGCGCGGCCGCCAACTGCCGGGAGAGCCGGCGCGCCACCCAGCGCAGCGGCTGGTTGACCGGCTCGATGGTGCCCAGGTCGGGGCAGGTGCCGACGACGACCTCGCAGCCGGCCGCGCGCAGCGTCCGCACCGCCTCGGACAGGTGCCGCACCGAGTCCGCGGGCGGCAGCCGGCGGGTGACGTCATTGGCGCCGATCATCACGACGCAGACGTCGGGGGCCTGCTCGCCGTCCGCCAGCAGCAGCTCCACCTGGCGGGGCAGGTCGTCGGAACGGGCGCCGGGCAGCGCGACGTTGCGCAGGTCGACGGGGAGTTCGGCGAGCGCGGCGAGGCCGGAGGCGAGCAGCGCGCCGGGGGTCTGCGAGCGGCGGTGGACGCCCTGGCCGGCCGCGGTGGAGTCGCCGAGGAAGCCCAGGCGCAGCGGGGGTCGGTCGGTGCGGTGGCCGAAGGCGGCGCCGTAGCGGCCGTCGGCGCACGGCGGGACGTCGCTGGAGCCGCCGACCGTGCGGCGGGCGAGCCGGACCTCGGTCAGCAGCAGCCCGACGCCGGCCACGCCCAGCAGCCCGATCCCGCCGCCGCCGAACGCGGCCGCGGTGGCGATCCGTCGCGCAACCCTCGCCCTGGACCCCGTCATCACCGTCGTCGCCATCGGCCGGTACCTCCCCGTGCAGCGCGGGCGCGCCGCGGCGGGGGCCGGACGCGCTCGGATGAGGCAAGAACTCCTTCACCAAGGTGGTGCCCGTTCCGGGCCGCCGCGCAACGCTCCGGGCCCCTGATGGAGCCCCCGGGATGCGGCCTTGGGCCCAAGGTCCACCAGGGCAATAGGCTGGCTGCACGGGCGCGGCGCAGGAGAGCGTGCCCCCGACCGCGGAGACCACCGTGCAGTTTTACGATTCGATGATTGAGCTCGTCGGCAACACCCCGCTCGTGCGGCTCAACAATGTCACTCAAGGGATCCAGGCGACCGTCCTGGTGAAGGTCGAGTACTTCAATCCAGGGGGATCGGTCAAGGACCGGATCGCCCTGCGGATGATCGAGGCGGCCGAGGAGTCCGGTGAGTTGCAGCCGGGCGGCACCATCGTGGAGCCGACCTCCGGCAACACGGGCGTGGGGCTGGCGATCGTGGCCCAGCAGAAGGGCTACAAGTGCATCTTCGTCTGCCCGGACAAGGTCTCGACGGACAAGATCAATGTGTTGCGGGCCTACGGTGCCGAGGTGGTGGTCTGCCCGACGGCGGTCGACCCCGAGCACCCCGACTCCTACTACAACGTCTCCGACCGGCTGGTGCGCGAGACGCCCGGTGCCTGGAAGCCCGACCAGTACAGCAACCCCAACAACCCGCGCTCGCACTACGAGAGCACCGGGCCTGAGCTGTGGGAGCAGACCGACGGGCGGATCACCCACTTCGTGGCCGGCGTCGGCACCGGCGGCACCATCAGCGGCACCGGCCGCTATCTGAAGGACGTCAGTGACGGCAAGGTCAAGGTCATCGGCGCCGACCCGGAGGGCTCCGTCTACAGCGGCGGCTCCGGCCGGCCGTACCTGATCGAGGGCGTCGGCGAGGACTTCTGGCCGACCGCCTACGACCGCACGGTCGCCGACGAGATCGTGGCGGTCTCGGACAAGGACGCCTTCCAGATGACCCGGCGGCTGGCCAAGGAGGAGGGCCTGCTGGTCGGCGGCTCCTGCGGGATGGCCGTGGTGGCCGGCCTGCGGGTCGCCGAGCGGCTCGGGCCGGACGACGTGCTCGTCATCCTGCTCCCGGACAGCGGCCGCGGTTACCTCTCGAAGATCTTCAACGACGAGTGGATGGCCGACTACGGCTTCCTGGAGGAGAGCGGCACCGCCGCCCGGGTCGGCGAGGTCCTCCAGTACAAGGAGGGCGAGCTGCCCTCCCTGGTGCACATGCACCCCGAGGAGACCGTCGGCGAGGCCATCGACGTGCTGCGCGAGTACGGCGTCTCGCAGATGCCGATCGTCAAGCCGGGCGCCGGGCACCCCGATGTGATGGCCGCCGAGGTCATCGGCTCGGTCGTCGAACGGGAGCTGCTGGACGCGCTGTTCGCCCAGCGCGCCTCGCTGAGCGACCCGTTGGAGAAGCACATGTGCCCGCCGCTGCCGCAGGTCGGCTCGGGCGAGCCGGTGGCCGACCTGATGGCGGTGCTGGAGAACGCCGACGCGGCGATCGTCCTCGTCGAGGGCAAGCCCAAGGGCGTGGTGAGCCGGCAGGACCTGCTGGCCTACCTGGCGCGCGGCGCCGGCAAGTAGCCGCGGACGCCGGGGCGGTGTCCCCGCCCCGGCGTCAAGTGTCCGTCAGGAAACGTCCCGTCGCCGCAAGATGTACGTATGCGTCACGTCCTGGCAGCACCCGCTTAACACTTCTGCGGCACAGTGAAGTGCAGGCGATACGGACCTCCGGAGCGGCTCCCGGACCTCCACGATCGCCAGGATGCGAGGACCGGCCCTGACCCGGATCGCGTCTCGTGCGGGGACCGCCGTCGTCCCGCCCCCGGCTCCGGCCGGGGGACGGCGGTCCCCGCGATCTTCTTCCCCGGCTGCCCCGGCTTCTGGCCGTCGGCCCGCGTCAACCCGCCTTCGCCCGGGGTCAGTTCACGGGCTCGTCGCGCCGCCCGATCCGGTGCAGCAACACCGCCCGCAGCCCCAGGCTGTGCACGGCGTTGACGCCGACCACGCCCGCCCAGCACACCAGCAGGCCGACCAGCCCCGCGTTGACCACCGCGATCGCGGAGAGCGGGATGGCCAGCACCAGGGAGACCACGGCGACCGCGAAGCGCTGCCAGAACTCGGTGCCGGCGTCCGCCCGGCGCGGTGGCTGCGCACCGCGGGCCACCTGCATCTGCTGCTCGGCCAACTGCCGCCGCACCCGCCGGTCGACGGTCTGGTCCAGCTTCTCCAGGAAGGACTCCAGCAGCTCCGACTCGTACTCCGGCCCCAGCTCCTTGCGCGTCTGGAGGGTCGCGTCGAGTTCTTTCCTCAGCTCGGGGTCGTGTGTCGCCATACCGCCGAGATTACGGGCGGGCCGGCGGCGGCGCGGTAGGGCTAGCCCCCCAATCCGGCGGGGGCCGCCCGCTCCGTGGGCGCCTCAAGGGCGACGAGCCGCGCGGTGTCGCGGCGGGCGGTGAGCCAGTACACGGCGGCGGGCACCGCCAGGCCGACCAGCCAGGAGACGTCGGCGCCGCCGAGCGGACCGACCAGCGGGCCGGTGTAGAAGGTGGTGGCCAGGAAGGGGAGTTGGGCCAGCACGCCGAGGACGTAGACGGTCAGTGCGCCGACGTTCCAGGCGCCGTAGCGGCCCTCGGGGTCATGCAGCGCCGGGATGTCGTAGCGCTCCTTGGAGAGCAGGTAGTAGTCGACCAGGTTGATCGCCGACCAGGGCGTGAAGAACGTCAGCAGGAAGAGCAGGAAGTCCTTGAAGGAGGTGAGGAAGGAGTCCTTGCCCACCAGGGCGACGGCGGTGCCGGCCACCATGATTCCGGCGATGTACGCGGACCGGCCGCGCGCCGAGAGGGTCCGCTGGCCCCGGAAGCCGCTGACACTGGTCACCAACGACATAAAGCCGCCATAGGTGTTGAGGATGTTGATGGTGAGCTTGCCGAGGGCGATGACGAAGTAGAGGCACGAGGCGATCAGCCCGGTGCCGCCCAACCCGACGAGATAGCCGACCTCGTGGCCGACGAACGCCGCCGGCGCCGCGGCGGCCGCCAGCGCCCCGAACGTCATCGACCACTGCGCGCCCAGGACGGAGCCGCCCAGCGTCCACCAGAACGTCGCCCGGGTCGAGGTGTGGCGCGGTAGATAGCGGGAGTAGTCCGCGACGTACGGGCCGAACGCCAGCTGCCAGGAGGCCGAGAGCGAGATCGCCAGCAGGAACACCGGCAGCCCGAAGCGGTGGTCGTGCAGCAGCGTGGCGAGGTCGGCGCGCTGGAGCAGCCGGACGCCGAGGTAGACGAAGGCCAGCGCGCAGACCAGGCCGGCGACCTTGCCGAGCAGGTGGATCAGGCGGTAGCCGACGGCCGCGGCGAGGGCGGTGACCGCGGCGAACAGCACGATCCCGACGGTCGGACCGAGGTGCGTCAGCTCGCCCACCGCCTGCCCGGCCAGCACGCTGCCGCTGGCGAAGAACCCGATGTACATCACGATGACCAGGGCCAGCGGGACCACCGCCCCGCGCACCCCGAACTGCGCCCGCGAGGTGATCATCTGTGGCAGCCCGAGCCGCGGCCCCTGCGCGGAGTGCAGCGCCATCACCGCCCCGCCCGCGAGGTTGCCCAACAGCAGCCCGATCAGCGCCCAGAGGGCGCCGGCCCCGAAGACCACGGCCAGCGCGCCGGTGACGACGGCGGTGATCTGGAGGTTGGCGCCGAGCCAGAGGGTGAACTGGCTGACCGCGCTGCCGTGTCGTTCGTCGTCCGGGACGACGTCGATCGAGCGCCGTTCGATCACGCCTGCCATGGGACCGCCTCTTCGCTCTGGTCGGGGGTGGGTGGGGTGTTGGGGGTTGGGGTACTGCGGGAGATCTGCCGGGGGACCTGGGGGGACCTGCGGGGTGTATGGATTCATGCAGGATCGGGGGAGGTGAATGGGAGGTCAATAGGCGGGCGGGGATCATCTGTTGGGGGCTGCCGGCGGCTCGGTCGTCTTGGCCGGGTCGGCGGGGTTTGCGGGGTTCGTTCCGTCCGATGCGGAGGGGGCGCCCGTCGGCCTCCGAGCCGCCACGCCCCTGCCACCCGGCACCCGGGACCGCCGCGGGCCGGGAATTCCGTACAGTCGGTGGACCGACGTCAAGGCCCCGGACCGGGCCGGGAAGAAGAGGCGATGAGCGGGGACGGGGACAACGGCGTCCGCAGGGACGGGACGCAGGCGCGGCGGACGGACGCGGCGGGACACCCGGCGGCGGGCGGCGCCGCCGACGACGCTGCCACTGCTGTCACCGCCGGCACCGGCACCGCCACCCGTCTCCAACGGCTCTTCGAGGGGCACCGGCTGACCCCCACCCAGCGCCGGATCGCCCACTGCATGGTGCGGCGGGCCGCCGACGCGCCCTTCCTCTCCAGCGTCGAACTGGCCGAACTGGCCGGTGTCAGCCAGCCGTCCGTCACCCGCTTCGCGGTCGCGCTCGGCTTCGACGGCTACCCGGCGCTCCGCCGCCACCTGCGCGACGTCGCGCCCGCCGAGAAGCCGGCCGCACCCGGCGCGTACAACGAGTACCAGCAGGCCGTCCAGGCGGAGATCGACAACCTCCGGCACCTGGCCGACGCCCTCGCCGACCCGACGCCGGTGACCGAGGCCGGCCGGCTGCTCGCCGCCTCCCGCCCGCTCCCGGTGCTCGGCCTACGGGCCGCCACCGCCCAGGCCGCCGGCTTCGCGTACTTCGCGCGGAAGGTCCACCCCGACGTCCGGCTGCTCGACGAGGGCGGCACCATGCTCACCGACCGCATCGACGCCGCGGTGCACGCCGGCGCCAGCGTCCTCCTCTGCTTCGCACTGCCCCGCCACCCCCGCGAGGTCGTCGACGCCCTCGCCTACGCCGGCGGCGCCGGGCTCACCGTCGTCACCGTCGCCGACAGCGCGTTCGCCCCGGTCGCCCGCCACACCGACCTGCTCCTCCCGGCCCCGGTCGGCACCGGCCTGGCCTTCGACACCGCCTGCGCCCCGATGCTCCTGGGCCGCGTCCTGTTGGAGGCGATGTGCGACGACCTCCCGGACGCCCAGGCCCGCCTGGAGGAGTTCGACACCAAGGCAGCGGAACGCGGCCTGTTCGTGGAGTGATCCCCTGCGCCCGGCGGTCTGCCCTGGCGGTCTGCCCCGGCGCTCCGTCCCGGCGCGAACGGTGTGGGCGCGGGCGTGCGTGGTTGGGGTGGTGCCTGGTCGTGCGTGGTCGTGGTGGTGCACCGCCATGGGGATGCCCGACCCTGCGCCGGAGCCCGGAGCCCGGAGCCCGGAGCCCGGAGCCCGGAGCCCGAGGCTGGCGCGCGTCTCTTATCCCAGTGCCAACTGCCGCAGCTCGTTGGCGTGTTCGGCGCCGGCTTCGGCGGTGATGTCGTCCAGGGTCTGGGGGGTGCGGACGGTGGCGAAGCGGTGGGTGCCGTCGGGGCCCGGGGCGTAGCCGTAGATGCCGGGGCGGGGGAGGGCGTTGTAGGCGAAGTGGGTGGAGAAGTAGTACGCGCCGGTGTCCAGGAGGGCGGCGTGGTCGCCGGATTCCAGGAGGGGGAGCGGGCGGTTCTCGGCGACCAGGTCGCCGGCGAAGCAGCACGGGCCGGCGATGTCCTGCGGGACCGGCGCCCCGTTCTTCGGGCGGCCCTTGGCGTCGTACGCCGCCACCCGGATCGGCCACGAGGCCGGGGCGAAGACCGTGCGGGTGGCGACCTGGGCCCCGGCGTGGGTGACGGCGATCGGCCGGCCGCCGGCCCACTTCGCGTACTCCACCCGGGCCAGCACCATCCCGTGCTTGGCCAGCAACGACCGCCCGAACTCGGTGACCAGGCCGTAGCGCCCGGAGAACAGGCCGGGCACCGTCGAGCGGAGGAGGGCCGCGTACTCGCGGTAGGTCGGGGTGACGGCGTCGGAGGAGAAGTTGACGGGCAGGCCGCCACCGATGTCGAGGGTGGTGATCCGGGCGCTGCCGGCCTGCTCGTTGATCTCCTCGGCGAGGTCGTAGAGCGCCCGGACGCCCTCCGCCATCCGCGGAAGCGGCATGCCCTGCGAGCCGACATGGGCGTGCAGCCTGGTCAGCCACGGGCGGTCCAGGCAGGCCCGGACGATCCACTCGCGGGCGCCCGGATCGCGCAGCGGGATGCCGAACTTGGAGGTGTCGGTGGCGGTGCTCATCGCGCCGATGGCGCCGCCGCCGAGCTGCGGATTGACCCGCAGCCCTATCGGCGCGGTGGATGGGGCCGAGGCCATCATCCGGTCGATCCGGGAGAGTTCCTCGTGGTTGTCGACGTTGACCGCGATGCCCAGGGCCAGCGCCTCACGGAGCTCGGGGAGGGTCTTGGCGGGGGAGTCCAGGACGGTGTGCCGGGCCGGGACCCCGGCGGCCCGGGCCAGCGCCAACTCGCCGGGGCTCGCCACCTCACAGCCGATCCCCTCCTGGGCCAGCAACCGCAGCACCGGCACCAGCGAGGCCGCCTTGACCGCGAACGCGTGCAGCACCTGGGTGCCCGGCGCGGTGAACTCCGCGAAGGCGGCGCGGAGTTCGGCCGCCGACCGGCGGATGCCGGCGACGTCGAGCAGGCCGACCACGGGCTGGCCGGGGCCGACCAGCCCCTGGGCGATGGCCGCCTGTACGGCGCGGTCTCGGTCCGTGAAGGTCATGGGTCAACTTCATCATTCGGCGGGGGCCCCGCGCCACGGAGAACGGGCCCTGTGGAGTGAAGGGGTGGTGGAGGGCCCGGGGGTGCCTGGTGTCCGTCCCGGCCGGGCCCCGCCGACCGCCCCGCTACGCCGCCGGGGCGCCGCTGAGCTGGGCCTTGTCCTGTCGGGCGGTCAGCCGGGAGCCGGACTCGCGGCGGGCCGCGCGACGCAGCAGCGGGACCGCCAGGAGGAAGCCCAGCACCGCCCAGCCGGCCAAAACCAGCGCCACCGTCGGCAGTTGCCAGGAGCCGGCCGGCTCCGCGGCGCGGGCGGCGTCCGGCAGCAGGGCCGCGCGCAGGCCCTGCGCCATCCACCGGAGCGGGAAGACCGACGCGATGTTCTGCACCAGCGCCGGCATCTTGGTTATCGGGAACATCGCGCCCGAGGTGATCAGCAGGGCCATCGACGGCAGCATGATCAACGCCAGTGCCTCGCGCGGATTGGGGAGCACCGCCCCGATCGCCGCGCCCAACGGGACCACGGCGAGCAGCCCGAGCGCGGTGACCCACACCAGCGTCAACCAGCCACCAAGGCCGTGCGGCAGCGGGCCGTCCACCAGCACCGCGCCGACGCCGAACAGGATCACCAGGGTGCTCACCGCCACGGTCACGATCAGCAGCGACTTGGCGATCAGATAGGCCGGTATGCCGCCGGGGGTGGCCCGCAGCCGCAGCAGGGTGCCCTCCTCGCGCTCGGTCACCAGGATCTGCGGGAGGTTGAGCAGGCCGATCTGGAACAGCAGATAGGCGGAGAAGCCGGCCAGCGTCAGATGCGCCATGGGGACCTTGGTGCCGGGCACGTCGTCGTTGATGAAGCCGGCGAGCAGCAGGGCCACCACCACATTGGAGAGATAGCCGCTCAACTCCTTGCGGTTGCGCAGCAGATGGCGCACCTCGATGGAGCCGCGCCGCAGCCCCGCCCGCCAGGGGCGCAGCCGCGCGGGACGCGCCCCGCCGGCGGCTCCCGCTCCCCGGCCCGGGCCGCCCTGGCCGGCCCGACCCGGCGCGGCCGTTGTCGTGGTGGCCGTCGCGGTTGCCGTCGTGGCCGTCGTCATGTCCGTCCCCCTCATGCTGCTGCCGCCTCCCCCGTGTCGCCGCCGGCCCCCGCGCCGGCGCGGTGCTCGTCGTCCTCGCCTCGACCGTCGTCCTGCCCGTGGACCATGTGGAGGTAGGTGTCCTCCAGCGTCGGCCGACGCACCTCCAGGTCCGCGATCGGCCCGGCCGCCTCGCGGTGCAGTTCCCACACCAGACGGGACGGGTCCGCGGTGCGCTCGCGCCGGGGAGTGCCGTCGGGCGCCGTCCAGCGGACCTCGGCCTGCGCGGCGGCTCGCCGGGCCAGCTCGACCGGGGGGCCGCAGGCCCGGATCCGGCCGTCGACCAGCATGGCTATCCGGTCGGCCAACCGCTCGGCCTCGGCGAGGTCGTGGGTGGTCAGCAGGATCGTGACGCCCTCCTCGCGGGCCAGCCGCTCGACCAGGTCGTGGAAGGCGCGGCGCGCCTCGGGGTCGAAGCCGGTGGTGGGCTCGTCCAGGAACAGCAGCTCGGGGCGGCCGACGATGCCGAGCGCCACGTCCAGGCGGCGACGCTGGCCGCCGGAGAGCCGGTCGACGCGCTGTCGGGCCTGCCCGGTGAGCCCGACCAGCTCCAACAGCGCGGCCGGATCGCGGGGGTGGGGGTAGTACGTCGCGAAGTGCGTCAGCAGCTCGGCGACCTGCCAGCGGCGGTGGTCGCGCCAGGACTGCAGGACCAGCCCGATCCGGCCGCGCCAGGCGTCGTCGGCGCGGGCCGGGTCCGCGCCGAGGACCTGGACCTCGCCGGCGGACCGCTGTCGGAAGCCCTCCAGGATCTCGACGGTGGTGGTCTTCCCCGCGCCGTTCGGCCCGAGCAGGGCGAGGATCTCGCCGCGCCGGATGTCCAGATCGACGCCGCGCAGGACGTCGGTACTGCCGTAGGACATCCGCAGGCCGCGGACCTCGACGACCGGCGGGGCGCCGGCCGGGGCGGTGGGTGTGGTCATCGTGCTGCTCTCCGGGCGTGCGGTGGTGGTCATCGGCCGGCCTCCGCGTGCTGCGGGGGCGCCGGGGCGGTCGCGGCGGTGGTGCCCGCGCCCTCGACGATGGCGCGGAGGGCGGCGACATGGCCCTCGAAGGCGGTGCGGCCGCGGCTGGTCAGCCGCACCTTGGTGCGGCGCTTGCGGCCGCCCCCCTCCTTGCGGATCTCCAGATAGCCGGCCTCCTCCAGCGTGTGCAGCTGCTTGGAGAGCGCCGAGTCGCTGAGCGAGAGACTGTCGCGGAGGAACGGGAAGTCGGCCCATTCGGTGGCGGCGAGCAGGGCCACCACGGACAAGCGGGTGGAGGGGTGGATCAGTTCGTCGAAACCGGAGGGGGTGCTCATCGGCCCAACTCCTTGGGGTGCAGGGGGCGGTCACGGAGGGCGCGGCCGCGCAGCGGGCTGACCGCCCAGCGGTTGGCCGGCCCGACGAAGAGCACGAAGGCGCCGGCGGAGACCGTGGCCTGGATCAGGCTCCCGTAGGGCAGCGCCAGCCAGTGGGTCAGGAGGCTGGTGACCATGATCGTGCCGCCGCTGATCAATCCGCCGGCGAAGAAGGTGGCGATGCTGCGCCAGCTGTACCGCGAGCGGTGCAGCTTCACCCGCGGTCGGCGGCTGTAGATGACGATCAGGGTCGTCAGGATGGCCAGATACGCGGCGAGGGCCAGGAAGGTGCCCCACACCGGGAGGTCGAAGCCCATGCTGGCGAGGTAGATCCACATGATGGCGGCCATCAGATACGTCGAGCGCCGGTCGCCGGTGGCGCAGCGCTCGACCTCGTCGTACACCCGCTCCTGAGGGATCCGGATGCGCTGGAGATCCTGCCAGGCCCGCTCGGCATCCACCGGTGTCGTCATGTCCTTCGCCTCCCCGTAGACGTGTCGGACGGTCCGTTGTCGGACGGCACGGGAGACGCCGGCGGCGGCCCCCGTTCAACTTTCCTACCAGGAAAGCTAGCACCGACTTTCCCGCCGGGCAAGTCAAGTTTCGCGCCTGGGGAAAGATGCCGCCGCGCCCTGTTGACTAGCGATATTCAGTGCCTCCAGACTGCGAATAGGTCAATCCAATCGAGGTCAGGGAGGCACGGCCCATGTCGGGACCGCGACCCGTGCGGGCGCCGCGCGGAACGGAACTGAGCGCACGGGGATGGCAGCAGGAGGCCGCCCTGCGCATGCTCCAGAACAACCTCGACCCGGAGGTCGCCGAGCACCCCGACCAACTCGTCGTCTACGGCGGCACCGGCAAGGCCGCCCGCGACTGGCGTTCCTTCGACGCCATGGTGCGCACCCTGACCACGCTCAAGCAGGACGAGACGATGCTCGTCCAGTCCGGTAAGCCGGTCGGCGTGCTGCAGACGCACGAGTGGGCGCCGCGGGTGCTGATCGCCAACTCCAACCTCGTCGGCGACTGGGCCAATTGGGAGGAGTTCCGCCGCCTGGAGGCGCTCGGCCTGACCATGTACGGGCAGATGACGGCCGGTTCGTGGATCTACATCGGTACCCAGGGCATCCTCCAGGGCACCTACGAGACCTTCGCGGCGGTCGCGGCGAAGAAGTTCGGCGGCACGCTCGCCGGCACCATCACCCTCACCGCCGGGCTCGGCGGCATGGGCGGTGCCCAGCCGCTCGCCGTCACCATGAACGACGGCGTCGCGATCTGCATCGACTGCGACCCGCGCGCCATCGAGCGGCGCATCGCGCACCGCTACCTCGACGTCAAGGCCGACGACGTCCGGCACGCCCTCCAACTGGCCGTCGAGGCCCGCGACAAGCGCAAGCCGCTCTCCATCGGGCTGCTCGGCAACGCCGCGGAACTCCTGCCGCGGCTGCTCGCCGAGGGCGCCCCGATCGACATCGTCACCGACCAGACCAGCGCCCACGACCCGCTGGCCTACCTGCCGTTGGGCATCGACTTCGCCGACATGGCGGCCTACGCGGCGAAGGAGCCCGCCGACTTCACCCAGCGCGCCCGCGCGTCGATGGCCCAGCACGTCGAGGCCATGGTCGGCTTCATGGACGCCGGCGCCGAGGTCTTCGACTACGGCAACTCCATCCGGGGCGAGGCCCAACTCGCCGGCTACAAGAGGGCGTTCGCCTTCCCCGGCTTCGTCCCCGCCTACATCCGGCCGCTCTTCGCCGAGGGCAAGGGCCCGTTCCGCTGGGCGGCGCTCTCCGGCGACCCGGCCGACATCGCGGCCACCGACCGCGCCATCCTCGACCTCTTCCCCGAGAACGAGTCGCTGGCCCGTTGGATCACGATGGCCGGCGAGCGGGTCCACTTCCAGGGCCTGCCCGCCCGGATCTGCTGGCTCGGCTACGGCGAACGCGACAGGGCCGGCGAGCGGTTCAACGAGATGGTCGCCGACGGCACCCTGAAGGCGCCGCTGGCCATCGGCCGCGACCACCTCGACTGTGGCTCCGTCGCCTCGCCCTACCGCGAGACCGAGGCCATGAAGGACGGCTCGGACGCGATCGCCGACTGGCCGCTGCTCAACGCCATGGTCAACGTCGCCTCCGGCGCCTCCTGGGTTTCCCTGCACCACGGCGGCGGCGTCGGCATGGGCCGCTCGATCCACGCCGGGCAGGTCACCGTCGCCGACGGCACCGCGCTGGCCGGCGAGAAGATCCGCCGGGTGCTCACCAACGACCCCGGCATGGGCGTCATCCGGCACGTCGACGCCGGATACGAGCGCGCCGAGGAGGTCGCCGCCGAGCGCGGCGTCCGCATCCCGATGCGCGAGGGCGAGGGCGCGTGACCTCCTCCTTCCTCGACATGTGGGGGGAGTTGCGGCCGCTGGGTCGCGACGCGGCCTCCGGCGGCTACCGCCGCTTCGCCTGGACCGGCGCGGACGCCGACTGCCGCGCGTGGTTCCGCGCCCAGGCCGAGGCCCGCCAGCTCGCCTACGAACTGGACCGCAACGGCAACCAGTGGGCCTGGCTCGGCGCCACCGGCTACCGGGACGTGGCCCCCGGCGACGCCGTCGTCACCGGCTCGCACCTGGACTCCGTCCCGGACGGCGGCGCCTTCGACGGCCCCCTCGGCGTGGTCTCCTCGTTCGCCGCGCTCGACGAACTCCGGGCGCGGGGCGTCCAGTTCGCCAAGCCGCTGGCGATCGTCAACTTCGGCGACGAGGAGGGCGCCCGCTTCGGCCTCGCCTGTGTCGGCTCCCGGCTCTCCGCCGGCGCGCTGACCCCAGAGGCCGCGCACCGGCTCCGCGACGGGGACGGCGTCACCCTCCCGCAGGCCATGGAGCGCGCCGGATACGACCCGGAGGCGATCGGCCCGGACCCGGAACGGCTCGCCGCCATCGGCGCGTTCGTCGAGCTCCACGTCGAACAGGGCCGCGCGCTCGACCTGTCCGGGGACCCGGTCGGCATCGCCTCCGCCATCTGGCCGCACGGCCGCTGGCGGTTCGACTTCCGGGGGGAGGCCAACCACGCCGGCACCACGCGCCTTGCGGACCGCCGCGACCCGATGCTCACCTACGCCGCGACCGTGCTTGCCGCCCGTGAACAGGCCCGACTGGCCGGCGCCCTGGCCACCTTCGGGAAGGTCAGCGTCGAACCGAACGGCGTCAACGCCATCCCGTCGCTGGTCCGCGGCTGGCTGGACGCCCGGGCCGCCGGCCAGGACAGCCTGGACACCGTGGTCACCGGGATCGAGCGGGCCGCCGCCGAGCGGGCCGCCCGCGATGGCATCGACCTGGACGTCGTCCGCGAGTCCTTCACCCCCGTCGTGGAGTTCCGACACGCCCTGCGGGACGAACTGGGCGCGCTGCTCGGCAAACAGGGCGACCGGCCGGTCCCGGTGCTGGGCACGGGCGCCGGACACGACGCGGGTATTTTGTCCGCGACCGTCCCCACGGCCATGCTGTTCGTCCGCAACCCCACCGGTGTCTCGCACTCGCCCGCCGAGGCCGCAACGGAGGACGACTGCGTCGCCGGGGTCACCGCACTCGCCGACGTACTGGAGGGGCTGGCGTGCCGCTGACGCCGCAGGCAACACCGACGACGTACTGGCTCGAACACGCCTGGCTCGGCGCGCACGTCGAGTCGGGCGTGACCGTGGAGGTGGCGGACGGGCGGATCACGGCCGTCCACCCGGGGACCCAGGCGCCCCCGCCGGGCGCCGAGGCGCTCCACGGCCTGACCCTCCCGGGCCTGGCCAACGCCCACAGTCACGCCTTCCACCGCGCGCTGCGCGGCACCGTGCAGGTGGGCGCCGGCACCTTCTGGACCTGGCGCGAGGTGATGTACGACGTCGCCGACCGGCTCACCCCCGACAGCTACTACGCCCTGGCCCGCGCCGCCTACGCCGAGATGGCGCTCGCCGGCATCACCTGCGTCGGCGAATTCCACTACCTGCACCACGCACCCGGCGGCACCCGCTACGACGACCCCAACGCGATGGGCCAAGCGCTGCTCGCGGCCGCCGCCGACGCCGGCATCCGGATCACCCTCCTCGACACCGCCTACCTCTCCGCCGGCTTCGGCGACCCGCCCAACCGCCACCAACTGCGCTTCTCCGACGGCACCGCCCACGCCTGGGCCGAGCGCGCCGACGCGCTCAAGGGCGGCGAGCTGGCCAAGGTCGGCGCCGCCGTGCACTCCGTGCGCGCCGTGCCCGCCGGGGAGTTGGGCACCGTCGCCACCTGGGCCGAGCGGCGGCGGGCGCCGCTGCACGTCCACCTCTCCGAGCAGACCGCCGAGAACGACGCCTGCCGCGCCGCCCACGGCCGCACCCCGACCCAACTCCTCGCCGAGCACGGCGTGTTGGGTCCGCGCACCACGGCCGTGCACGCCACCCACCTCACCGACGGGGACATCGCCCTGCTCGGCGGCAGCGGCACCGGCGTATGCATGTGCCCGACCACCGAGCGGGACCTCGCCGACGGCATCGGCCCGGCCGCGACGCTCCAGGAACAGGGCAGCCCGCTCTCCCTCGGCAGCGACAGCCACGCCGTCATCGACCTGCTCGAAGAGGCCCGCGCCATGGAGCTGAACGAGCGGCTGCGCACCCGCACCCGGGGCCACTGGACCGCCGCGGCCCTGCTGCGCGCCGCCACCACCGACGGGCACGCCGCGCTGGGCTGGGACGACGCGGGCGCCATCGAGACCGGCGCGCTCGCCGACCTCACCACGCTCGCACTGGACTCCGTGCGCACCGCCGGCCCACCGCCCCGACTGGGCGGCGAGACGGCCGTATTCGCCGCCACCGCAGCCGATGTGCGGCACACCCTCGTGGGCGGCCGGTGGACCGTCCGCGACGGGCGGCACACCGGCGTGCCCGACGTGCCCACCGCCCTCGCGCAGGCCATCGCCGCCGTGCGCGGCTGACCCGCGCCTGACCCCAGCCATCCCCAGACCCGCGCCGCCCGCGCCGCCCGCGGACGAAGGAGAACACCCCCGCGATGACGACGACTTCCGCGCCGACCACCGCGATCACCCACATCGCCCAGCTCGTCACCAACGACCCCTCCCTCGGTGAAGGCCCCCTCGGTCTGCTCCAGGACGCCGCGGTCGTCATCGACGGCGACCGCATCGCCTGGGTCGGTCCCTCCAGCAAAGCACCCGCCACTGACAACGCCGTCGACGCCGGCGGCCGCGCCGGCCTGCCCGGCTTCGTCGACTCCCACTCCCACCTGGTGTTCGCCGGCGACCGCACCGAGGAGTTCAACGCCCGGATGTCCGGGCGGCCTTACTCCGCCGGCGGCATCCGCACCACCGTCGCCGCCACCCGCGCCGCCGCCGACGACGCGCTGCACGCCAACGTCGCCCGCTACCTCGCCGAGGGCCTCCGCCAGGGCACCACCACCCAGGAGATCAAGTCCGGCTACGGCCTGACCGTCGAGGACGAGGCGCGGGCGGTGCGGATCGCCGCCGCCCACACCGACGAGGTGACCTTCCTGGGCGCCCACATCGTCTCGCCGGACTACGCCGACGACCCGGCCGGCTACGTCGAGCTGGTCACCGGGCCGATGCTCGACGCCTGTGCCCCGCACGCCCGTTGGGTGGACGTCTTCTGCGAGCGCGGCGCCTTCGACGGCGACCAGGCCCGCGCCGTCCTCACCGCCGGCCGGGCCAGGGGCCTCACGCCCCGGGTGCACGCCAACCAACTCGGCCACGGTCCCGGCGTCCAGCTCGCGGTCGAACTGGATGCCGCCTCCGCCGACCACTGCACCCACCTCACCCCCGCCGACGTCGACGCGCTGGCCCAGTCCGACACCGTCGCCACGCTCCTCCCGGGCGCCGAGTTCTCCACCCGCGCCCAATGGCCCGACGCCCGCCCGCTGTTGGACGCGGGCGCCACCGTGGCGCTGTCCACCGACTGCAACCCCGGCTCGTCCTTCACCAGTTCCATGGCGTTCTGCATCGCGCTGGCCGTGCGCGACATGGGGATGACGCCGGACGAGGCGGTGTGGTCGGCCACCGCCGGCGGCGCCCGGGCGCTGCGCCGCACCGACGTCGGCCGGATCGCCCCCGGTGCCCGCGCCGACCTGGTCCTGCTGGACGCGCCCTCCCACGTCCACCTCGCCTACCGGCCCGGCGTGCCGCTGGTAACGGACGTCTGGCACCGCGGCGTTCGCCTCTGAGGAGGACCGTTCCAAGGACGCCCCGGACGCACTGAGGGCCCGTCCCGGACGTTTCCGGGGCGGGCCCTCGTGTGCACGGGCGTCGGCCGACCTCGCCGGTCGGCCCCGACCGCGGGCTATTCGTCGATCATCAGGCCCTTGCGGAGCCGGACGAGGGTGCGCGAGAGCAGCCGGGAGACGTGCATCTGCGAGATGCCCAGCTCCTCGCCGATCTCGGACTGCGTCATATTGGCCACGAAGCGCAGCGAGAGGATCTTCCGGTCCCGAGAGGGGAGTTCGGCGATCAGCGGCTTCAGGGACTCGACGTACTCGATGCCTTCGAGGCCGTGGTCCTCGTAGCCGATCCGGTCCGCCAGCGCGCCTTCGCTGTCGTCCTCCTCGGGCTGGGCGTCCAGCGAGCTCGCGGTGTACGCGTTGCTCGCGGCCATGCCCTCGATGACCTCTTCCTTGGTGAGGCCGAGGCGTTCGGCGAGTTCGCCGACCGTGGGTGCACGGTCCAGCTTCTGCGCCAGTTCGTCGCCCGCCTTGGCCAGGTCCAGGCGGAGTTCCTGAAGCCGTCGGGGAACCCGCACCGACCAGCTCGTGTCGCGGAAGAAACGCTTGATCTCGCCGACGATGGTCGGCATCGCGAAGGTCGGGAATTCGACGCCGCGGGTGAGTTCGAAACGGTCGATCGCCTTGATCAGACCGATGGTGCCGACCTGGACGATGTCCTCCATCGGTTCGCTGCGGGAGCGGAACCGGGAGGCCGCGAACTTCACCAGCGCGAGGTTCAGTTCGACCAGGGTGTTACGGACGTAGGCATATTCGTGCGTGCCTTCTTCCAGCGATTCCAGGCGCTCGAAGAGGGTTTTCGACAGCGCCCTGGCATCCACCGGACCCACTTCGTCAAACGGTGGGATCTCGGGCAGGCCGTCGAGTTCGGGCACGCTCAGCGTTTCTTCGACCGCGGCGTGCGACTGGGAAGGAATATGTCCGGCCGATTCCGACCGGGGTGTCGACGAAGCGGGGATGTGCTCGTCCTCGATACGCAATTCGTCGAGCCGGGGTGACATGTGTCTCCTCCATCGTTCTCGGCATATGGCTGCCGAAGCCTCTGCGTGGAACTGCGGTGTGCGGCGCCTCCAAAGCCGGCCGTTTCGAATGTGTCCTTCTACGCCTACCTGGGTTCGGCGGAAGAAGGCAAGTGCGAGTTGTCCGCATTGCGGAACTATGCCCCTTCTACGGCTACCGGCCAGCGTCAGGAAGGCGTAGGGTTCGACAGGCGCAGTCGCAAAGCAAGGTCGTCACCACACAGTCGTCTAGCCAGCAAAAGGGGTGCGCTCGCATGGACCGCGGGACGGTCGGCAGTGCAAGCCGGGGTCGGCTTCACGTCGGAATCCGCCATCACGGCGCCAGCGCGGTCGTGACCGTCGCGGGCGAGTTGGATCACCACACGGCGGATCTGCTGCGCGAATCACTGGAGGGCTGCGTGGACGACGGATACGCACGCCTCGTAGTGGACTGCTCACCCCTGGACTTCATGGACTCCACCGGTCTGAACGTCCTGCTCGGTGCCCGGTTGAAGGCGGAGGCCGCGGGGGGCGGCGTCCATCTCGCCGGGATGCAACCGGTGGTGGCCCGGGTCTTCGAGATCACCGGCGCGGACGCCGTCTTCACGGTGCACGACTCCGTCGACGCGGCCCTGACCGACTAAACCGGCCGCGAAGTCCGGAAGTATGCGTTCCGGGCGCGTAGTCGGTGTCACAACTTCCGTACCCAACTAGTGGGTGTTCTCACGGTCCGGTCGGGCAGGAGAGACCTACATCCGTTGAATCAGATCAGTTAGCTGTTGTCCGTGAACAGGCGAATCGGTGAGGTGAAGCGCTGATGAGCACCACCCGGCCGTACCCGCCGGGCGATCTCGGCCCGGAGGCGGGCGGCGCCGGTGCTGCCGCCGCCGTCCCGGCAGGCCAGATCCGCCGGCTGCGCCTGGCGGGCACTCGGGGCGCCGTGGCGCGGGGCCGCGACTTCGCCCGGGAGGCGTTGCAGGACTGGGGCTGGCTCCCGGCCGCCACCGCCGACCAACGGGCCGCGGCCGAGGACGTGCTGCTCGTCGTCTCCGAACTGGTCACCAACGCCTGCCTGCACGCCGAGGGCCCGGAGGAGTTGCGGCTGCGCTGCGCGGCCAAGGTGCTCCGCCTGGAGGTCAGCGACCTCGGCACCGGCTCGCCCTCGCCGCGCAGCCCGCACCGCCCCGGACGCCCCGGCGGCCACGGCATGTTCATCGTCCAACGGCTCTGCCTGGACTGGGGCGTGGTGCGCAACGCCGACGGGGCGGGCAAGACCGTCTGGGCGGAGCTGGCCGCCCCGTCGTGAAGACGCGGCGCAGCCAAGGTCGTTGAGCGCGGGCCGGGAGGTCCGCGCTCCGTCATGTCCGACGGCCGCCGCGGTCGCGGAACGCTCAGCTTCCGGGCCGATCCGACCGGTGCCGCGCATCGGGGCTGTGCGGTGCCTTCCCTCGACAACCTCCCGGGCGTACCTTGACGCCCAATCTGATGTGCCGTCAGCAAAAGGGGGCGGCGCGCTCTCCCGGGAGAAGGGGAACTCAAGGTGGCCCGCTTCCACGCACAGCACGGCAGGCGGCCGCGGCGGGCGGCCGGGCTGCTCGCGGCCGCGGCAACGGCGGCCGGCTCCGCGGTGCTGTTCACCGCGCCCGTCGCGCACGCCGAGGTCGTCGACGTCAACTACCAGTGCAAAACGCCGATCGGCGACAAAGGGGCGGTCTCGCCCATCGACATCAAGGGGACGCCCAGCGGCAGCGCCTACAAGCTGGTGATGTCGTTCCAGAAGGGCGTCTCCTCCAGCCCCGTCGAACTGGGCAAGGGCGCCATGAAACCCAGCGCCCTGATCCAGCTCGGCGGCGCGGAACACGGCACCGTGCCGGTCTCCGGGCCGCCCAACGACCAGGCGATTCCGGCCAACACCCCCATAAAGATCAGCGACTTGAGCGGGACGTACACCCCGAAGGCCAGCGGCAAGGTGACCTTCACCGCCTCCACGCTCACCATCAAGGCCCTGGGAACCACCACGACCTGCACGCCGAGCAACCACCCCAAGCCCTCGCTCACCCTGGACGTCAAGGGCAGCGGCGGCACGAGCGGCAGTTCCGGCGGCACCACCGGCGGAACCGGCGGTACCGGCGGCAGTTCCGGCGGCACCAGTGGCGGCTCCGCGGCCGGCGGTTCGACCGGTGGCTCGACCGGCGGCCAACTGCCGCAGACCGGACCGGCCGACTCCGCCCTCGCGCTGGGCACCCTCGGCGGCACCGTGCTGCTGGCCGGCGCGGCCGGCGTGCTCTGGCTGACCCGCCGTCACCAACGGGCCTGACACCCACCGGGAGCCGCCGATGCCGTCCCGTCCCCGCACCGCGGCCGCCGGCGTGGCCCTCGCGGTCGCCGCGGTCCTGCTGTGGCCCGCGGCGGCCGCGGCCCGGCCGCCCGCCCCCGCCGCGGGGGGCTGGTCCGCCGCGCCGACCGGCCCCGCCCGGACGTCCTTCTACCTGGAGGGCCCGCCGGGCACCGCGCTCACCGACCGGCTGGCCGTCCGCAACCCGTCCGGCCGGCCGGTCACCGTACGGCTGGCCGGCGAGGGCGGGGACGGCGTCGGGTCGTGGCTCGCCCCCGCACAGCCGACGGTGACGGTTCCGCCGCGGACCCAGGCGAGCGTGCCGTTCACCGTGGCGGTCCCGCGCGACGCCGCCCCCGGCGGCCACACCGGCGCCCTCACCGTCACCGGCGGCGCCCCCACCGCCCGCACCCGGATCCCGCTCCGGCTGCGGGTGACCGGGCCCGTGCTGTCCGCACTCACCGTCGAGCACCTCACGGTGACCCGGAGCGGCGACGCCGCGGTGCTCCACTACACCCTCGTCAACCGCGGCAACACCGCGCTCCGGCCGCGGTTGACGCTCCGCGCCGACGGCCTCTTCGGGCCGCTGCTGCGCCGCCCCGCCCGCACCCTGCCGGGCACGCTCCCGCCCGGCGCCCGCGCCGACCGGACCGAGACCTGGCCCGACCCGCCCACCCTGGACGCCGCGAACATCACGCTCACCGCGACCGCGCCGGGCGGCGCGCGGGACACCGCCACCGCCCGCTACACCGCCGTCCCGTGGGGCGTGCCCGCCGCCCTGCTCCTCCTGCTGGCCGGCGGCGGAGCCACGTGGTGGCGCCGCCGACACCGCACCGACGGCCCGCCGCCCAACGACGGTGCCGGCGGCCCGCCTTGCCACCCCGTTCCGCACCCCACCGCCGCCACGCCCCGCGACGCAACGGCCCCCTCTACAGACACCACTTCGGACACTTCGACCACGACCCACACCACGAAGGACGCGACGACGGGATCAGGGGTGCGCGCGTGAACGGCGAGAAGGGCCTCAACGAGGCGGCGGCGTCCGCACCGTGCGCAACGGCGGGACGGCGCCCGCGGACCGGGCGGGGGGCCGGCCGCGGAAGGCACCACCGGCCCGCCCTGCGCGCGGCGCTCGCCCTCACCCTGGCCCTGCTCCCGGCCCTACTGCCCGGGCTACTCGCGCCGCCCGCGAGCGCCGCCCCGCCCGCCGACCGGCCGTCCGCGGCCGTCTCCTCCAAGGAGGCGGGCGTCGGCGGCAGCATCACCGTCAACGGGCAGGGCTGGCGCCCGCACACCCTGCTGACGCTGCTGATCTGCGGCCAGAACATGATCGGCGGCACCAACTCCTGCGCCAACGGCGACGGTCGGACCGCCACCACCGACGACCACGGCGCGTTCCGGGCGCCGCTCCCGGTGGCCGAGCCGCCCACGCCCTGCCCCTGTGTGGTGCACGTGGCGACCGTGACCGGCCAGGCGGCCGCCGCGGACGCCGCGTTCAAGGTCGCCGGGCACCCGGTGGCGCCGCTGCCGCAGGACGTCAGCGCCGGCCGGCTGGCCGTCCTGGCGCAGCCCCGGCTGACTGGCAGCAGCGGGCTGCTCACCTGGTTCGGCGCCCCGCCGCAGCGTGAACTGACCGTCACACTCGGCAACTTGGGCTCCGCGCCGGCCAAGGACCCGGCCTTCAAGGTCGGCACCTCACACGGCGTCTTCGCGCCCAAGTGGGAGAACCAGCAGTGGCACGGCACGGTCCCCGCCGGCCGCAAGGCCGAGGTCAAGCTCCCGGTGGAACTGGCCGCCGGCGCCCACGGCGACTACCTGGTCTCCCTCAAGTACGGCGACCGCCTCCTCGTCGAACAACCCTGGGAGGTCGGCCGCCCCTGGGGCATGACCCTCTTCTGGCTCCTCCTGTGCGTGGTCGTTCCCACGACGGTCTTCCGCGTCGGGATGGCCGTGGTCAACCACCGTTCGCGCCCACCGACCGCCCCACCGGGGGGTACCACCGACCCGCCGGGCGCCACCACCGTCCTGCCGTGGTTCGCCCCAGACGCGGCGCCGCGGCGGCCGTCCGCGTAGCGGGTTGCTTCCCACGTGGTTGGCTTTCCCGCCGGTCCGCTGCGCTTGGCGGGCCGTCCACGTTGTTGGCTTTCCCGCCGTGCGGGTTGCTGTTGTTTGCGCCTTGCGGCGCTGGCTTGTTGTCCGCTGCGCGGGGCGGGGCGGGTTGTGTTGTCCGCTGCGCGGGGCTGTCGGGGTGCGGTGACGGTCCTCCGGGGTGGGGGTGCCAGACTGCTTCGCTTTACGTCTGGCACCCCCACCCCACCGGCCCGTCCCCACCCGTGGGGGGTGGGAAAAACGGGGTGGGTGCCACAACCTCTTGGTGGGCCAACACGGCACGCAGGG